>CAYSNK010000059.1:0-5849 GCA_964432375.1 uncultured Oscillospiraceae bacterium
TTCCTTAGTAGTTGTTGCGGTTCCGCCCGTTCCCCCGGCGGCTGGCCCGCTTGCCGTTGTTGCGGTTCAGGTCAGACTGACGGCTGTCGGACTCCTGTATGAATTTTTTCAGTTGGTCCTCAAAGGAGTCCGGCCCCTTCTCCTGGATCGGGGGCGGGGTCAAGGGGGCCCTGCTGCCGCTGCGGTTCTGGCCGGAGCGGGCGGCGCCGGAACCCTCGCGGCTGCGGGAACCATGGGCATCCCGGCCCTCCCGGTTTCCGTTATAGCGGCTGCGGCCGCCTCCCCGGGAGCCATCCTGCCCGGGAGGGGGCGGGGAGGCTTTCTTGATGGAAAGGTTGATCCTGTTGTTTTCATCAATGTTGATGACCTTGACCTTGACCTCCTGGCCCTCGGTCAGAAAGTCCTTTACGTCATTGACGTAAGAATACGCGATTTCAGAGATATGTACCAGGCCGGATTTTCCGCCGGGCAGCGCGACAAAGGCGCCAAATTTTGTAATACCGGTTACCTTTCCTTCCAGAACCGAACCAACTTCAAACTCCATACTGTAAGCTATATCCTCCTTAAAAGTAAATGCGGGGATCATTGTGGGGGGGACGGGGAACACGTCCCGATTCAGGGGCTCCTCAATTTGTAATATCGTAAAACACCTTTTCTCCGGGGGCAACCAGGCCCAGCTTATACCTGGCAATGTCCTCAAGCTCATCCTCGGCAGTGCCGTTTTGCACATCGCTTTCCAACTGGGCGTTGATCTGCTGCTGTTCTTCGATCTGAGCCTGGTAGGAGGCCAGCTCAGTCTCCGCGTCCCGGATTTTGCCTCTCAGGTTGAGCAGCATGATCGCCATATACACCAGCAGAACCACCACCACGATCTTGGTCAGAAAGCCCGCGTGTTTTAGTTTGATTTTTGCTTTCATTCCTATAAGCTCCTATGTGTCCTATGTGTCTTTCGGCTTGCGGGGGAGAATCCTCCCGATCCTTGGATACCATTTTTATTTTAACCCATTTGTGCAAATAATGAAAGAGATTTTTTGAAATTTTCCGGATTTTTTTAGCAATCCCTTTCAAAAACCGGAAAGGGGCGGAAATAGAATCTCCTAACACCCGGGCCAGATCCGCCAGCCGGAAGCCAAGCCGGAGGATCAGCGGGGAAAGGGAGAGAAAATAGAGCACGCCCCCGCCAAACATGGCCGCCATCATATAAATGCGCACCAGCCCGTTCCCCGCCGCCACGGAATAGCAAAACAGCGCACCGGTCACCGCCGCCCAGAACAGCAGATCCAGCAGCGCGCCCAGGAGCCTCCCGCCCAGGCGAAACCGAATGACCCGCAGGCCGTCATACAGCATCCCGGCGGCGGCGCCGAGGAACAGGGCGCCGAAAAAGCTCTGGGCCTGTCCCGGATTGGTGAAGGTCATCAGCGGAACAGGCGGGCAAACAGTCCCCCGGACTGCTCCGCCCGATCCTCATAGCTCAGGCTTTCCATCAGGCCCTCCACCTTTAAATCCCCTCCGTCCAGGCTGAGCTGCTCGATATGCAGGCCGCTGCCCTGTACGGTCAGCATCCCCTGGGCAGTGGACAAAACGATTGCGGTTTCGTCAAACCGCTCCACGTCCTCCACCCCGGAGATGGTCAGGCGCCGGCGGTTCTCCAGCGTCAGATTGTGGGGGGAATCCGGCCCGCTTCGATCTTCAAAAGGCATTTTCCTCATCCTTTCCGTTTTTGATGGTTCCAGCTTATGCCAGACCGGAGAAGTTTATGCTTCTCCGCTTGACGAACCGGGCCGGACGTGGGATAATAGGCCGTGAATACAAGGCAAAAGAACGACATGGAAATTCACATTCTGTTAATCAAAAAAAGATTCGGAAGCGATATGATAAGAATACCGAAAACAAATGACGAACCAGGGAGGCGTTCCGGATGGCAACAAAGGTGCTGATCATTGAGGATGATAAAAATATTGCGCAGCTTCTCCAACTGTATCTGGAGAAGGAGGGCTATGATACCCGTGTGGCCGGCGATGGCGGAAAGGGCGTGGCGGTGTTTCAGGAGTATGGGCCGGATCTGGTGCTGCTGGATCTGATGCTGCCGGTTATGGACGGCTGGAGCGTCTGCCGCAAGATCCGAAAGACCAGCAAGGTGCCCATTATCATGCTCACCGCCAAGGGGGAGACAATGGATAAGATCACCGGGCTGGAGATGGGGGCCGATGACTACATTGTAAAGCCCTTTGAGATGAAAGAGGTTCTGGCCCGCATTCACGCGGTTCTCCGCCGCACCATGTCGGAGGAGGGCGGCAAGAAGAAGCTGGTCTTTGACAAGCTGGTGATCAATCTGGAGTCCTATGAGCTGATCGTGGACGGCAAGCAGGTGGACACGCCCCCCAAGGAACTGGAGCTGCTCTACCATCTGGCCTCGGAGCCCAACCGGGTCTTTACCCGGAACCAGCTATTGGACGAGGTCTGGGGCTTTGAGTATTTCGGGGACTCCCGCACAGTGGACGTACACATCAAGCGCCTGAGAGAAAAGCTGGAGGGGGTCAGCGACAAGTGGTCCCTGAGCACCGTCTGGGGCGTGGGCTATAAGTTTAAAGTCGATGAATAAGCTGTACATACGCAATTTCGCGCTGACAGCGTGTATGATCCTGATTTCCTTTACCGTTCTGGGGGGCGCGTTCCTGGGCCTGAGCTATTCCTATACTTACTCTGAGCGCATCGGCGCCCTGGAAGCGGACGCGGAGTATATGTCCATCCTCCTTGGCAGCGAGATGGAGTGGGGGATGAGCGTCTCTGACGAGCGCATGATGAACGTCATGCAGGCGGTGTCCCTGATTTCCAAAGTGGATGTGATCCTGACTGACTCCGATGGGGCCGTGATTTATTATACAGACGGCGTGAACGACGAAACCACGGAAGACTACACGGGAATGAGCATCGCGGGCGGCGTCCTC
Organism: uncultured Oscillospiraceae bacterium; assembly: GCA_964432375.1. Classification (GTDB taxonomy): domain Bacteria; phylum Bacillota; class Clostridia; order Oscillospirales; family Oscillospiraceae; genus JAJQBJ01. The sequence continues at coordinate 2,949 of CAYSNK010000059.1, forward strand.
CAGCAAATGCAGGGAGAGGAAACCTATTCCGGCGTTACAAGTCTGAACCTGTATGCAAGCCCCCATGTGGTTTCGGGGCACCCGGTCTATGTCCGGTCAATGTACGGCACCAACGTGATGGGCTATGTGCTGGTATCCGCCCAGTCCGCGGTGCTGGTGGAGCTGTGGCATTCCCTGCTGCTGATTTTCGTGGCCGTGGCGCTGGTGGTGTTTATCCTGGCCATGGTGCTCAGCTATGTGGCCTCTGTGCGGCTGACCCAGCCCCTTCAGGAAATGGCGAAGGCCGTCCGACGCTTCGGCCAGGGCGAATTTGACGTCCGGGTGGAGGCGCGGGGGCGGACGGAGGAGATCAACGAGCTGGCCCTGGCCTTCAACGCCATGGCGGACTCCCTGGCCCAGGCGGAAAACCGGCGCCAGGAGTTTGTGGCGAACATCTCCCATGAGCTGAAAACCCCCATGACCACCATCTCCGGCTTTACCGACGGGATTCTGGACGGAACCATCCCCCCGGAGAAGGCGCCGGAGTACCTGCAAGTGGTGTCCGCCGAGACGAAGCGGCTGTCCCGCCTGGTGCGGAAAATGCTGGACATCTCCAAGCTCCAGAGCAAGCAGAACGTGGTGGGGCACGAGCAGTTTGACCTGTGCGAGATCCTGTGCCAGATGCTGCTGAGCCTGGAGGGGAAAATCAGCGCCCGGAGGCTGGATATGGACGTTCAGATTCCCGAGGAGCCGGTGATGGTCTGGGGAGAGCCGGACGCCATCACCCAGGTGGGCTATAACCTGATGGACAACGCCATTAAATTCTCCCCGGAGGGGGCGGTCATTCAGCTCCGCATCACCACAAAGGACAACAAAGCCTATGTTGCCATCCGCAATCAGGGCCCCACCATCCCGGCGGAGGAGCTGCCGCTGATTTTTGACCGGTTCCACAAGTCGGATAAGTCCAGAAGCATGGACAAGGACGGCGTGGGGCTGGGGCTTTATATCGTGAAAACCATTCTGAACAACCACAAGGAGGACATCACCGTCACCAGCGAAAACGGCGTGACCACCTTTGTCTTTACCATGACGCTGGCCCGCTGAGCGGGTTTACAGAAAGGAGCCTCCCATGAGGTTTGATAAATACCCCAACGGGGATTGGGATGATCCCTGGAACCTTCCGCCCCGGCCCCGGGAGCAGCCCCAGCAGCCCCAGGCCGGAGCGGAGCGGCCCGCTCCCGACTGCCGGCCTCCCCGCCGCCGGAGGGAACCCCGCTCCGGGCACCGCCGCCTGCTTCTGATCGCGGCAGTGGCCCTCCTTGCCGCCCTGGTCATTGGCGGCGGGGTCAAGATGGTGCAGAAACTCATCCTGGAGCGGGTGATCGTCTCCGACAGCTTTGCCCGGCAGGAGCCGGAGGATGATTTTGAGGAGATCTTCGAGGAAACCCAGACCGCCGAAGAAACGGAGGAGGCCCAGTGCTTCCTGGAGCGGGCGGAGCTCAGCGGCGAGGTTCAGATGGAGACCGTCAGCCGGGAGGGGCTGGCGGAGCTGAGTTATGAGGAAATTTACGCCGCCGCCATCCATTCGGTGGTCAGTCTGCGGTGCTATCTGGCGGATGGGAGCGGCTGCACCGGCACCGGCATTATCCTGTCTGCGGACGGCTATCTCGTCACCAACGAGCACGTGATCGAGGACGCGGAGGAGTGCGTTGTGGTGCTCCAGGACGACCGCACCTATGACGCGAAGCTGGTGGGGATGGATGCGGAAACGGATCTGGCCGTGCTGAAGATCGAGGCCACGGGCCTGGTTCCGGCCAGCTTTGGAGACTCGGACGAGATGGTGGTGGGCAACGCCTGCGTCGCCATCGGCAATCCCCTGGGGGAAACCTTCCGGGGGACCATGACCACGGGCATCATTTCTGCGGTGAACCGGAACGTGTCTGTGGAGGGCCACTATATGACCCTCATCCAGACGGACTGCGCCATCAACTCCGGCAATTCCGGCGGCCCGCTCATCAATCTGTACGGCCAGGTGGTGGGGATATGCAATATGAAAATGATGTCCTCCTCCACAACGGTGGAGGGGCTGGGCTTCGCAATCCCCTCCAACACGGTGAAAACCATCGTGAACAAGCTGATCGCAAAGGGCGAGGTGATCCGGGCCATGCTGGGGATCACGGCCTATAACCTGGATCAGGATCAGTGCCGGGTCTACGGCGTGGAGGGCGGCATCATGGTGGTGCAGGTCAGCGCGGAGTCGGACGCCTACGCCAAGGGGGTCCGCTATGGGGATATCGTCATCGCGGCCAACGGGATTCCCATTTCCACGGTCAACGCGCTGAACACCCTGAAGTCGGATATGTCTCCCGGGGATGTGCTGGTGCTCACCGTGGTTCGGGACGGCGAAACCATGGAATTTGAAGTGATCCTGATGGAGCAGTCGGCGGTGGATTGATAAGGGAACCTCTGATAAAATGCCTGCGGCCCTTTTTATGGGGCCGCAGGCTTGCCTGTTTCCGGGGAGGAACCCTCTGTCTGCCAAAAAAATGAAGAATAAATACTGACCGAATATGGGCAGCTCGTTAGGCAAAAATTCGGCGGCAAATATGGGCAAAAAAGATATGGAAATCCCAATGGAAAAACCGTAAAATAAACCTGTACTTATTTCCGCGGAGAAGGAGCGGAAATTTGATGCAGGATCATCGGCTGTAACGGGAAACACGGCTGAGATCAGGAAAATTAAGAAAGGAATGAGTTTATGAAAACGAAGCTGAGAAAGTTCTTCGCAATGCTGCTTGTTCTGTCCATGCTGGCGTCCCTCCTCTCCGTCGGCGCTTACGCAGAGGGAGAGGATCAGTCCTCTGACCCGGAAACGGAGCAGGGCGAGGGCGGCGGCGAACCCGGCGGCGAACCCGGCGGCGA
>CAYSNK010000059.1:5949-8896 GCA_964432375.1 uncultured Oscillospiraceae bacterium
CGGCGGCGAACCCGGCGGCGAACCCGGCGGCGAGGGCGGCGGCGGCGGCTCTGCCGGCGTCGATCTGACCGGTATGCTGTCCCTGACGCAGTACGTCTTTGTCAAAAGCCAGGACGAAATCAAGGACGGCGCTGTTTCCACCCCCATCTATGGCGTCTATGAGGCGGGGGAGACGGTTTCCTTCCAGCCCGCAGCCTATGACGGCGGGGTTGAGGTCTATGCCGACAGCGAGCTCACCGAGCCCGCAGAGGTGGAAGCCTCGATTGCTGAGGGCGTCCTGACCCTGTCCGGCGTGGCGCAGGAGGGCAACGTTGCCTATTACCTGACCACCGACGAGGGCGCCTACACCACCACCATCTATGTGGTCAACGATGAGTACGATAAGGATACCGCCACGCTGACCCTGGCCGACGGCACCACCATCGACCTGACCACCTATGCCCCCAACATGGCAAACGGCGACTATACCGCCACCACCGAGGCCATCGAGGGCGAATCCGTTTACATTGGCGGCAACCGCACCGCTGTCTCCGTCAGCGATTTCACGGACCCGGAGAACTTTGCGGGCTATGAGGACGCTGCCGCGTGGTACATCTCCTCCGGCATCACAAACTCCGGTGAAACCCTCACTGCCTTTGGCGATACGCTGTATGGCTTTGAGTATACCGTGGGGATCTACCGCCTGTTCCAACTGGTCAACGAGGAAATGACCTTTGCCAAGGACTTCGTGGACGCCTCCGACTATGTGGGCGGCATGGGCTCCAATGACCAGTTCTCCGACGCTGTTTCCGCGACCCTGCAATCCGGGATCTGGAACGGCATCTTCACCCAGAAAACCGATACCCTGCTCCCCGGCTCCTCCATCGAGAACCCCTCCTGGCTGCTCACCAATATCGAGGGCGTTACTGAGCTGGGCGTCAAGAACCCCGTCACCGCTGAATTTGCCTATGTGGGCATTTACAACGCCTTCCAGTCCGGCTGGAGTATGCTGAACGAGGACGGCGAGGAAGTGGCCGAGGAACTGGAGCAGGCCGCCGCGATTGCCACGGCGGAGACCTTCCAGGATGCCTACACCAGCCCCAGCTGGAGCTGGGCTGCCGGACACATTGGCAAGAGCCACGCCGCCGATGTGATGAACGGCGTTGAGGAAGGCGTCTTTGCTGCGGAGAACGTCCTGACCAGAGCTGAGATGGCTCAGATCCTGTACGCGATCTCCGGCAAGCCCGAGGTTGAAACCACCACCAACACCTTTGCCGACCTGACCCAGGATTGGTACAAGCCCGCGATTGAGTGGTGCTATGCCAACGGGGTCGTTGCCGGACGGGATGCCAAGACCTTTGACCCCAGCGCCCCGATCACCCGTCAGGAAATTGCTCAGATGCTGAAGAACTACTGTGACTTCGCCGGCATCGAGCTGCCCGGCGTAGGCGACCTGACCCAGTTCCCCGACGGCTCCAAGACCGCAAACTGGGCAATCGAGGCCATGAAGTGGGCCGTGGGCAACGGCCTGATCAACGGCGGCGACGGCAAGCTGATGCCCCTGGACAACACGACCCGGGCAATGGCCGCCGCGATCATGAGCACGATCATTGATAAGATCCCCTATGATTACAGCAACGCTGCCAAGATCTCCGCTGTCTCCTCCGCCCTGCTGAAGGAGGAATCCGCTCCCGCAGCGGACAAGGCGCTGACCAAGGCGGAGGCGGTTGCGGTTCTGTACGCGGCTTCCCCCTATGTCACCGCAAAGACGGTTGCGGACGAGGACTTCGCGGAGCAGACCGGCTCTGAAAACTCCAATATGACCTCCCTGTATGAGGCGGCTTATTCCGATGTTGAGAGCGCTTCTGCCGCCCTGAACGGCAAGGCGAACTACGCGGAGGACACCGGCATCGCCCTCATCGACCTGGGCGGGACCCTGAAGCTGACCAATGCGACCTTCGGCAATGTCGGCTCCGGTTCTCTGGCTCTGGCCAACGCCACCAGCCCCGACACCGCTCTTGACGGTATGGAGGCCGCCGTTCCCGGCGCGGCTCCCACAGCCGAGGACGGGAGCTATCTGGGCCTGGTTTACAACGCTACCTTCCGCAACGCCTTCTATCGTGAGGCCATTGGCTCCGGCATCGCCATCCTGGGCGACACCACCAAGGTTGAGATGACCTCCAACAACGGCACGCTGGTTCTGGACGGCTCCAGCGGCTCCATGGCAGGCACTGCCTATGTGGGCTTCGGCGGCTCCCTGAAGGTCAGCAACGCGGTTGCTTATTCCTCCAGCCAGCACCTGACCAACAACCTGTACAACGGCACCATCCACTATGTGGACTCCGCAGCCATTGGCTCCGGCCGTGTGTACTCCTCCGACTTCTGGGGCGGCTATCAGGTCTATGAGGACTCCATTGCCAACGGCGGCAATGTCACCGACGAGCCCACCACCCTGGTCGTCAAGAACTCCGTTTACGGCAACAGCGTTGGCGGCAACGGCTTTGCTTCCCAGTATTTTGAGAACTCCATCCTGAATGTCTCCACCGCCAACTTCCAGAACACCACCTCTCTGGTGACGGATGCCGGTGCGCTGACCGTTGTCAACTCCGTGATGAACGTTGGCTCCGATACCCTGGTCAGAGCGACCAAGGCCGAGGATCTGATTGTCACCCTGGTTGACTCCACCGTGAACCTGGACGGCAGCTGCCTGGTCGAGACTGCCGACATCTGGGCCGATGGCGGGATGTCCGGCACCGGCCTGAACAGCAAGACCGTGGGCGAGCTGGGCTTCAACAGCGACGTGGTTCTGAAGTTCTACGGCGATGTCACCCTGAACGTCACCGGAAAGCTGACTGTCAATGTGGCAGAGGGCGCGAACCTGACCATTTACTCCGCGAACCTGACCGAGGCCGACATCACCAACGAGGGCGCTGGCACTCTGAAGGTCGTTACCGATGAGGCGTATGGT
>CAYSNK010000060.1:0-6228 GCA_964432375.1 uncultured Oscillospiraceae bacterium
GAACTGGGCCAACAGCTATATCTTTGAGAACAGCCCCCGGTTCCTGAACCTGCTGTCCCAGGAGGTGGTGAAGCAGGACGTGAAGCCGGAGTTCGAGGTCTTTGACACGGGCCACATTGATTCCGTCATGTACTATGTCAACAAGCATGGCATTCCCAAGCCCCCTCACATCCAGTTCATCATGGGCGTCGGCGGCTCCATGCCCGGCACAGCGGAGAACCTGGCGTTCCTGGTGGGCAAGCTGCCGGAGGGCGCTACCTGGTCTGTTTCCGGCATTGGCCGCGCCCATGTACCCATGATGCTGGCCGGCCTGGCCCTGGGCTGCGACGGCCTGCGGGTGGGCCTGGAGGACAACATCCTCTTCGGCAAGGATGCCGACGGCAAAAAGATCATCGCCACCAACGAGATGCTGGTAAAGCGGGCCGTGGACCTGGCGAAGCTGGCCGGGCGCGAGATCGCCACCGCCCAGGAAGCCAGAGAGATCCTCGGCATCACCCGCAACTGCCTGCGGGACGAGGGCTGATTTCCCACTTGTAATTTCAGCGCAGATTCGATATAATAAAATCAATCTCCGAGCCGCAGCGGCTAAGGGCGCCGCCTATGCTGCTGCGGCCTGGCAAATGCCACGGGCCGGAGGGGAAACCCTCCGACCTTCCCACCTTGAAAAGGAGAACGGTCATCTGGGGAAGCTCCGGGTCAATGCGTCATCGGCGATTGATTTGGAAGTTCCCCGGGTTTGCAGGGGATTGTTCTGCCTTTTTGGGTGGAACATCCCCTGCTTTTTTAGGGGTATCAGGAGGAAACCATCATGCAGACAGGATTGGAATATCAGGAGGCCAGGAGCCTTTTGCTGGAGCGGGTCGCGCCCATCGCAAGGCTGGAGCGGGTGCCGCTGTTTCAGGCGGTGGGCCGGGTTTTGGCGGAGGAGGTGTTCGCCGCCGGGGATGTGCCCCCCTTTGACCGCTCCCCCTATGATGGTTATGCGTTCCGGGCGGCGGATACCGCCGGGGCCAGCCGGGAGCACCCGGTTACTCTGCAAATTCTGGAGGAGGTTCCCGCCGGCTCTATGTGGACCCAAACCGTCACCTCCGGTACGGCCACAAAAATCCTCACCGGCGCGCCGGTGCCTCCCGGGGCAGACGCCATCACAAAATACGAGGACACCGCGTTTGACGAAAAGACGGTGACGGTTTTTGCCCCCTTCAGAGCCGGGGAAAACATTGTCCCCAAGGGGGAAGATGTGACAAAGGGACAACTGCTGGCGGAACAGGGAACGGTGATCGACAGCGCCCTGCTGGGCACCCTGGCCGCCCAGGGAATTGTGGAGCCCCTGTGCTACGGGGTTCCCACCATCGGTATTCTGACCACCGGCAGCGAGCTGGCGGAGGCCGGGGAGCCTCTCACCGGCGGCAAAATTGTCAACACCAACCAGTATACTTTTTTTGCGGCAGTGGAGCATATCGGCTGCACCCCTGTGGTGTGCGGCGCCCCCGGCGACGACCCGGACGCCATCGCGGGCGCCATGGATCGGGCCCTGAACGCCTGTGACCTGGTGCTGACCACCGGCGGCGTGTCCGTGGGGGATTATGACTTCACGCCGGACGCCATGGAGCGGGCCGGGGCGGAGCTGTTTCTCCGCACCCTGAAGCTGAAGCCCGGCGGGGCCTCCGCCTACGGTGTCCGGGGGGGCAAGCTGATTTGCGGGCTGTCCGGCAATCCGGCCTCCGCCCTGACCAATTTCTACGCGGTGGTTCTGCCGGCCATCCGCAAACTCCAGGGCATCCGGGCGCCCTTGCTCACCGAACTCACCGTGACCCTGAAGGAGGATTTCCCCAAGAAAAGCCCCAAGACCCGGCTGATCCGGGGAACGCTGGATCTGACTGACGGAACCGCCCGGATGATGGTGGATCGGGGCCAGGGCAACGGCGTGCTGCACAGTCTGATCGGCTGCAACCTGCTGGCGGAAATCCCCGCGGGCAGCCCCAGGCTGCCCTCCGGCACCCGGCTGCGGGCCTATCTGATTCCCTGAATAAGGAGGAGCTGCCATGAAAAAGATTAGAACGGAAGACGCGGTGGGACTGGCGCTCTGCCATGATATTACGGAGGTGCGGGACGGCTTTAAGGGCCGGGCCTTTCAGCGGGGCCATGTCATCAGCAAGGAGGACGTGCCCCATCTGCTGAATCTGGGCAAGAAGCACGTCTATATCTGGGAGGAGAACGCCGGTGAGATCCACGAGGAGGACGCGGCTCTGCGTCTGGCCGCCCTCTGCCCCATGGAAAACGCCGGGTACACCGGCCCCGTCGAGGGGAAAATGACCCTGACGGCCCGGGAGGACGGCCTGTTTCGGGTAAACAGGCCCCTGCTGGACGCCATCAACCAGATTGGGGACATCACCATCACCACCCTGCCCGACCATTATCCCGTCCAGGCGGGAACGAAGCTGGCCGGGGAGCGGATCGTCCCCCTGGTGTGTCCGGAAAGCCAGATCCGGGAGGCGGAGGAACTGAATGCCCGGGCGGAGCGGCCCCTGATGGAGCTGATCCCCTTCCGCCAGGATCTGCCTGTGGGCCTGATCGTCACGGGCAGCGAGGTGTTCTCCGGACGGATTCGGGATAAATTCGAGCCTGTGGTGCGGGAAAAGATTGCCGCCTATCACGGGGATATTCTGGGCACGATTTTCTGCGATGATGACCTGGAGATGCTGTCCAGCGCCATCGCCAAGTGGAGAAAGCGGGGGGCCAGGCTCATCATTATGACCGGCGGCATGAGCGTCGATCCGGATGACCTCACCGCCACTGCCATCCGGCAGACCGGCGCGGAGGTTATCACCCAGGGCGTGCCCGCCCAGCCGGGCAATATGTTTATGGTGGCCTACCTGGACGACATCACCCTCCTGGGGGTGCCCGGGGCCGCCATCCATTCCAAAACCACCATGCTGGACGTGGCGCTGCCCCAGGTCTTTGCCGGGGTGAAGTTCACCCGGGCGGAGCTCCGCTGCCTGGGGGCAGGGGGCCTGTGCCAGGGCTGCCGGGACTGCCGCTGGCCCAACTGCACCTTTGGGCGGTACTGAAGATAGAGGAAAACGCGATGAAAGATCAGTATCAGAGAGAGATCAGCTATCTGCGGGTTTCCGTCACCGATCTGTGCAATCTGCGCTGCCTCTACTGTATGCCGGAGGGCGTGTGCCAGAAGCGCCACGCGGATATTCTCTCCTTTGAGGAGATCACGGAGATCGTCACTGCGGCGGCCCAGCTGGGCATCCGCAAGGTGCGCATCACCGGGGGAGAGCCGCTGGTGCGCCGGGGGATCGTGGAGCTGTGCCGGATGGTGGCGGCGGTGCCCGGGATACGGGAGGTGGCGCTGACCACCAACGGCGTCCTGCTGGACCGGTACGCGGAGAAGCTGAAGGAGGCCGGCGTTGGCCGGGTGAATATCAGCCTGGACAGCCTGGCGCCGGAGAAATACAAATATATCACCGGCGGAGGGGATCTGGAGGATGCCCTCCGGGGAATCCGGGCGGCTTTCCGGGCGGGACTGACCCCTGTAAAGGTAAACACGGTGCTGATCGGCGGCTTCAACGACGGCGAGATCCCCGCCTTTGTGGAACTGACCCGGCAGCGCCCCATCGAACTGCGCTTTATCGAGCTGATGCCCATGGGCGGGCTGTTTGACAAGGAGGCGTACCTGCCCGGGGACGAGGTGCTGCGGCAGGTGCCGGAGCTGGTTCCCGTGGAAACGGAGGAGGGCGGCGTGGCCCGCCTGTACCGCCTGCCCGGTGGCCGGGGAAAGGTGGGGCTGATCTCCTCCCTGAGCCGCCACTTCTGCGCCTCCTGCAACCGCCTGCGGCTGACCAGCGAGGGAAATCTGAAGCCCTGCCTCCACTCCAACCAGGAGATACAGGTGCGGGGCAAGCACGGCCAGGAGCTGCTGGAAACCCTGCGGACCGCGATCCTGGAAAAGCCCAGGATGCACGGAGCCCTGGACGCGGAGCACCTCAGCGGAGCGGGCCGGGCCATGAACACAATCGGAGGATGAGCCATGGCGATCTCAAACGAATTTACCCACTTCGACGCCCACGGAAACGCCCGGATGGTAAACGTGGGGGAAAAGGCGGATACCCGGCGGGAGGCAGTGGCCGCCGGCCGGGTGCTGGTGAATCAGCACACCTTTGACCTGATCTGCTCCGGCGGCGTGAAAAAGGGGGACGTGCTGACCGTGGCCCAGGTCGCGGGGATCATGGGCGCCAAGCGCACGCCGGAACTGATTCCCATGTGCCATCCAATCGTGCTGACCGGCGTGGATTTGGAGCTGACCCTGAACCGGGAGGAGCTGGCGGTGGAAATCACCGCCACCACTCGCTGCAACGGGGCCACCGGCGTGGAAATGGAGGCGCTGACAGCGGTTTCCGCTGCGGCGCTGACCGTCTATGATATGTGCAAAGCAGTGCAGCGGGATATGGTCATAGACCGAATCCGGCTGCTGAGGAAGTCCGGCGGACAGTCCGGGGATTTTGTGAGACAGGAGGACAAATAAGGATGGAACTGACAGCGGCTGTCATTACCGTCAGCGACAAGGGCAGCCAGGGCCTGCGGGAGGACACCTCCGGCCCCGCTCTGGCGGCCATGCTGCAAGAAAACGGATATAACGTGGTGTATACCGCCATCATCCCCGATGAGTCAGACCGGATTCAGGCGGAGCTGATTAAATGCGCCGACCAGCTTGGGGTCTGCCTGGCCCTGACCACCGGCGGCACCGGCTTTTCCAAGCGGGACGTGACCCCGGAGGCCACCGAGGGAATCCTGGAAAGGCGGGCGCCCGGCATTCCGGAGGCTATGCGGGCGGAGAGCCTGCGCATCACCCCCATGGGCTGCCTCTCCCGGGAAACGGCGGGCATCCGGGGAGACACCCTGATCATCAACCTGCCGGGCAGCAAAAAGGCGTCTACGGAGAATTTCGGCGCGGTGGTCAAGGCCGTGAAACACGGCATTGAGATCCTGCGGGGGGAATCCCGGGACTGCGCCGGGATTCACGAGAAGGAGGCGCACCGCCATGGGTAAGGTTTTGGCTGTCTGTATCAGCGAGATCAAGGGGATTCAGAAGCATCCGGTGGAGCAGGCGGAACTGAGAGTGGATCACGGCATCGTGGGGGACGCCCACGCCGGGAACTGGCACCGCCAGGTGTCCCTGCTGGGCCAGGAGAGCGTAGACAAGCTCCAGGGCAAGCTGGATTTCCGGCTGAAGCCCGGGGACTTCGCGGAGAATATCCTGACGGAAGGCATCTGCGTCTATAAAATCCCGGTGGGCAGCAGGGTGAAACTGGGCACCGCTCTGTGCCAGGTGACCCAGATCGGAAAGACCTGCCATTACGACTGCGCCATCCGCCAAAAGGCGGGGGACTGCGTGATGCCCCGGGAGGGTATCTTTGTCAAGGTGCTGGAGCCCGGCGTGGTCCGGCCCGGGGATGAGATCTCCGTGGTGGAGGAACCGCCCGCCCCGTGAAAAGGCCGCCGGGCCAAAACGCTGCGAGCTTTGGGAAGGTCTGATCGTTTCCCGAAAACGCGAGTTTACAATTCGGCCCCTTCGTGTTATCCTGGTGCGGATAGAAGAACGGACTTCCGAAAAGGAGATAGAAGATGAGCTATTCTTTTTTTGCCCTGATTTCCCGGATGAGGTACATTGACCGCTGGGCCCTGATGCGCAATACGGACACGGAAAATATTCAGGAGCACTCTCATATCGTGGCGGTGCTGGCCCATTGCCTGGCGGTCATTGAAAACCGGTATTATGGCGGGGAGATCGACGTGGGGCAGGTGGCGCTGGCGGCGCTGTATCACGACGCGACGGAAATCATCACCGGCGATATGCCTACGCCCGTGAAGTATTACAATTCCCAGCTGCGGGACGCCTATCAGGATGTGGAGAATATGGCGGAGCAAAAGCTGCTTTCCATGCTGCCTGCGGATCTGCGCCCGGATTATGAGGATCTGCTGATTTCCCGGGATGGGGATATCCGCCGGCTGGTAAAGGCGGCGGATAAGCTGTCCGCCTATTTAAAATGCGTAGAGGAACTCAAGGCGGGCAACGCCGAGTTCCGCAAGGCCAAGGAGCAGACCTGGGAGGCTCTGCAGGGGCAGCGTTTTCCGGCGCTGGACTATTTTATTGAGAACTTCCTGCCCAGCTTCGAGCTGACGCTGGATGAATTGGAATAAATGCTCATGCCGCTGATC
>CAYSNK010000060.1:6328-8888 GCA_964432375.1 uncultured Oscillospiraceae bacterium
CGCCCTCCCTTGGAACAAACATGAGATCCAGATCCACATTGCCGGGGATTCCATTGACCTGCCCCTCGTAGGTGTACTGCCAGACGGAGAAGGCCAGGTCAAAGGAGGGGCGGCTTGCCGGCTGGCTGAGCCAGAAGTCGTAATCCCCCAGGCGGGTCATCTCATAGGTGTCCTCCCCCAGGGAACGGTAAAAGTAGATACCGGCCTCATAGCCCGCCGCCTCGATGGTGGAGCAGAAAGCCTCCGCGCAGTCCGTCAAGACGGAATGATCCATGGAGGCAGAGCGGGAGTTCGCATGGGTGTCCAGTTCCCAGTCGTAGTACACCGGGAAATCCAGCGAAAAGCCCGCCAAGACCTCCAGGGCCAGCTCTGCCTCCTCCCGGGCTTCCTCCGGGCTGATCGCCTGGGAATAGAAATAGGCGCCCACAAGCAGGCCGTTGTCCCGGGCCTCCTCCAGGTTTTTCAGGGCCAGCTCGTCCTTGCAGAGCTCCCCGACGGAGTAGCCCCGCCAGCCCAGGCGAACCATCACAAAGGAGATTCCGTCCTGGGCAGCGGCAGCCCAGTCGATTTCCCCCTGGTGGCCGGAGACATCAATTCCCGCCAGAGAGGTGTAGTCCGCGTCCTCATAAGAGATGGTTCCGTCCCCGTTGTCGAGGAACTGATCGCTGTCATAGGGGCAGCGAGGGAGCGTGTCTGTATGTACCGGCGAGGAGAGGGCTTCCCCGGGGGCCTGTTCTTCCTGACGGAGGGCGCCCCACAGCCCGGAGCCCACGGCGGCGATCCCCGCCAGGAGCAGCAGCGCCAGAATCACATAGCCCCCTGCGGAACCTCTGACGCTTGTCTTTTTACGGCGGGTTTTCCGGGGCCTTTTGGCGGGAATCCCGCGCCCGGAAGATCTCTTTTTCGTGGCAGGCAAGTGGAGCGCTCCTTTCGGAATGATCGTGATGCAGCAATCAGTATACCCGATTTGACCGCGAATGTCAAAGCCGTCCGGTTTACCCGGGGAAATCCGGAAAAAGGAGCGGTTTGGAAAGCTCAGTCGCCAAATTGATCCTCATAGTAGACATTCATCCGCCGCCTGCGGTCCTGCCAGTCCGGGAGGCAGCGGGCTACATAGGCCCAGAACTGCGGATTGTGGGCGCTGACATGGAAGTGGCACAGCTCATGCACAACCACATACTCCAAAAATTCCCGGGGCATGGCGGCCAGGCGCAGGTTCAGGCTGACGGAGCCGGTGCTCCGGCTACAGGAACCCCATCGGCTGGTCATGGGGCGGATTTTCCACTGCTTCGCATGGACGCCCAAAGCCTCCTCCCAGCGTGAAACCAGCGGGGGCAGGGCCCGTTTCAACTCATCCGCGTACCAGCTTTCAATGGCCCGGCGGCGGGCGTCCTCGGCGGCGTTTTCCGGCGCCGTCAGAAGGAGCCTGTCGCCGCTCTGACAGACCCGGAAGCCGGGGCCATGCTGCACCTGGAGCACCAGGGGCTGGCCGAAGAGCCGGATGATCTCCCCGGAGCAATAACGGTGGCCGGCGCGCCGGCTGTTTTGCCGGAACCCGGCGGTGTTTTTGCCGATCCAGTCCAGGTTGCCGGTGATAAAGTCCTCGATCTGGCGGCGGGAAACCTGCCGGGGCGCTGTTAGCCGGAGCTGGCCCCGGGGCGGAACCACGGACAGGCGCAGGCGCTTGACCGCTTTCCGCTCCACCATAATTTCATATCCGGCGACTGAGATTTGTTCCATGGAGTCCCACCTTCTTCTCCCCTATTCTATCAGATTTCAAGACAGTTTTCCACCAAATGGAAACGTTTTCAAAAAAATCAGAAAAAAGTTGGAAATAACTCTTGAAATATTGCATGAAATCTGTATAATGGAAACGTTATCAGGCGGCTAACTTGTCAGATGCTGCAAGAAATGCGGCATCCGGCGATTCCCTGTAAAATTGAAGCGCTGTGTGTTTGTTAAGGAGGAAAAAGATCTATGGCAAAAAAATTCGTTTACCAGTTTTCGGAAGGAAACGGTTCCATGCGCGAACTGTTGGGCGGCAAGGGCGCAAACCTGGCCGAGATGACCAACCTGGGTATGCCCGTTCCCCAGGGCTTCACCATCACCACAGAAGCCTGCACTCAGTATTATGAGGACGGCAGGCAGATCAACGCCGAGATTCAGGCGGAGATCATGGAGCATATCGCCAAGATGGAGGAAATCAACGGCAAGAAGTTCGGCGATCTGAAGAACCCCCTGCTGGTCTCCGTCCGTTCCGGCGCCCGGGCCTCCATGCCCGGCATGATGGATACCATCCTGAACCTGGGTCTGAACGATGATGTTGTTGCCGCAATGATCGCGGGCAACAGCGACCCCAAGTTCGCCCGCTTTGTGTATGACTCCTATCGCCGGTTCATCCAGATGTATTCCGACGTTGTGATGGAAGTCGGCAAGAAGTATTTCGAGCAGCTTATCGACGAGATGAAGGCGCGCAAGGGCGTCAAGTATGACGTGGAGCTGACCGCCGAGGATCTGAAAGAGCTGGCCGAGGCATTCAAGGCCGAGTACAAGTCCAAGA
>CAYSNK010000061.1:0-8710 GCA_964432375.1 uncultured Oscillospiraceae bacterium
CCGGTGATGATTCTGGATGAGGCCACCTCCTCCATCGACACCCGCACCGAGGCCATCGTCCAGGCGGGGATGGATTCCCTGATGAAGGGGCGGACGGTCTTTGTTATCGCCCACCGGCTTTCCACCGTCCAGAACTCCGACGCCATCATGGTTCTGGATCACGGCGTGATTATCGAGCGGGGCAGCCACAGCCAGCTCATCGCCCAGCGGGGCAAGTATTACCAGCTTTACACCGGCGCCTTTGAATTGGAATGACATCATCCGGAAAAAGGCCGCCGAAATAAGCCGCGAATAAGAAAAATCCCGAGGACTTGTTTCCTTGGGATTTTTTATGGAAAAAGGGAGCAAATCGGCGAAGGCGATTGAACCGGAGTTCCCCCGGGGAACCGTCCGGCAATAAAAAATAAGTGAAAACGCTTGTATTGCCGCAAAAAATATGATATGCTTACTTTGTTAAAAGGAATGGCCTCGGGAGCCGTTCAAATGACAATGAAAAGATGAAATAGGAGGCTATGCTTTATGGGAAGAGCACAGGAACTGTTTGACCGCGCAACCGAAAGCTATGACAAGGCAATTGATCTGATCAAAAAGATGGATCGCATCTACCAGGATGCGGCCAACACTGCCGACCCCGGACGCAGAGGCTATGATCCGAAGATCACGCTGGCGCAGTTTGACTGGATTTTGCAGGCGATCCTGCTGACCGAATCCATCAGTGATGGCAACTTTGACCGGCTGGAGCGCCAGTTTGTGGATAAAATTACGGATTACGGCGACCTGCTGACTTATATCGCAAAAAAGACAAACGGGGATCTGAAGCTGACCTGGGATGGCATTGCCCGCCTGGATCAGAGCACCCAGACCAAGCTGGTTGCCATTCTGCCTACGCTGATGGACGAAACCTGCGACAGCTTTGTGGCCCCCCTGGCTCTGGTTGAGAGCGCTCTGGGGCAGTATGACTTCCTGAAGGGGCTGACCGGTCTGATCGGCGAGATCGGCGCCGCTTTAGCCAGCGTTGACGGCTCTTCCGAGAAGAAGGAGGCCGAGTTCTGCGCGGTTATGGCAAACAAATTGCTGGTGGAGCGCTGGTACAAGCTGAAGCGGTAAGGCGTTTTCAGATATGAACTGAATCCATTGAAAGAAGCTCCGGATAAATCGCTTGCGCCGATTTATCCGGAGCTTTCCAGCAAATTCAATCTGATACAGTCGCTCCGCTTTCTGCCGGGGCGGATGCCTCCGGAGCTTCCGGAATCGGCCCCTGGGTCTCTGCCGGAGTGCCGGTCTCTTCCTCCCCCGCAACGGCGGCAGCCTCCACCTTCACCGGCCCAAAGCCCAGCGGGTTCAGCAGCGCATACTCCCCTGCCAGCCGGTCACGCAGGGGGTAGGTGTCGGAATACCACTGCTCCAGCCGCCCGAAATAATCTCCGTTCCACAGGCCGGAAACCGAAATCCCGGGCTTCTCCGCCAGGGGACGGCTTTCCAGGCTGGTGCTGTCCGCTCTCAGGGGGCCAAGGAGCCCCAGGATTCCAAAGAACCCCAATACAAGCAGAAAGGCCCAATATTGCAGCCTTCTCGCCATCCGGAGCCCCTGCCTGCGCTCCTCTCCGGAAAAGGCGGCTCCGGCTGACTGCCGGCGGGCCGGCCGTTCTGCAATCCGGGCTCCCCGTGGCTTTGGGGATCTCCGCTCCGGCCGGGGTTCCCCTTCCGGCGGAACGGGGGCGCCCCCAAGCAGGGCAGTCAGTTCCTCCGGTTCCGTCCGCTCCAGCCCGGCGGGGGCCTGCTGCGCCTCAGCCGCGCTCCTCTCCGGTTTTTCGGCGGGCTTTCCCCGCCCCTTGGCATAGTCCCTGAGATTGATCGGGGTATCCGGATCATCCGCCGTGTAGAACACAAATGTGGGCTGTTCCTGGGGCTGAAGCTCCCGCTTGTGCTGCTCCCTGGCGGCGCGGAGGCGTTCCTCCACATCGGCTTCGTCGTCTGTCTCCCGCTGCTGTTCCTCCAGGCTGTCCACAATATCCTCAGAGCTGCGGATCACCCGGGCGGCAAAGCTGTCATTCTCCGGGTCGGATGCCATGCCGTCAAACCGATCCGTCATCTCTTCCGTCCAGTCCAGCACCCGATTGGTCAAATCGGCGGCTGTATCGGCCAGGCGCCTGAACTGGCGGGGCCGGTTCTCCCGGCCGGGCAGGGCCCGTCTCCCCGGGGAACGCTCCCGTTTCCCAACGGCGCGGGATTCGTCCTCCTTGCTCATACATATTCCCTCCTCTGTATGCGTCTGGGCTTTTTCTCGCAAATCAGCTGATCCTCAAATCTGAAAATAAAGGAAAGACTGCACCCCGTCCCCAACCAGGGCCGCCGCCGACAGCGCCAGCAGCAAAGGGGGGCAAAGCACGTTCCAGACCTGCCGGGCATAGAACCACCCCCGGCTCTCCGCCGCCAGGTTCCCCCAGACCGCAGACGCGAGACGGCACAGCGGCGTGGCGGCGATCCCGGCCCCCAGCAGCAGCGGGATATGGTGCAGGAACAGGCTGCCGACCTCCCCATTGACAAATCCCGCATGGTTCAGGCCGATGAGCCCCTTCAGCGCGGTGGCCAGCATCCCCAGGTCGGTAAACCGGAAAAGAAAGAAGCCCAAAAACATGGTCAGCAGCACCCAGATATGGGGAACCGCCCGGGGCAGGCGCAGCAGCCTCTCCCCCATCAGCTTCTCCGCCAGGAGCAGCGCCAGGCAGTACCCGGCCCAGATCAGATAATTGGGATAGCTGCCATGCCAGAGACCGAAGGCCAGCCAGGTGATCGCCAGATTGAGAAGGGCCACCGCCCCGCCCTGGGCGCTGCCGCCCAGGGGAATGTACACATACTCCTTGAAAAAGCCCGCCACGGTGATATTCCAGCGATGCCAGAAATCCCGCAGGGTCGCGGAGACATAGGGATAATCAAAGTTCTCCGGAAAATGGAAGCCGAGCACCAGCCCCATGCCGATGGCCATATCCGCGTAAGCGGACAGATCCAGGAAAATTTGCAGCATGAAGAAAATTCCGCCCAGCCAAACCCCCAGCACCGGAGCCGCCGCCACCGTATCGGCGCTGCCGCCGAATATGGCCTCCGCCGCAGCCTTGCAGGAATCAGCCAGAACCACCTTCTTCGCCAGGCCGCAGGAAAAACGCATAATGCCCCGGCTGACCTCGCCGGATCTGGTTCTGCGGCTCACAAGCTCCCGGCTGACATCCCCATAGGGCGCCAGAGGGCCTCCGGCCCCATAGCAGAACAGCCCGGCGTAGAGCAGCACCTTCCAATAGGTTCGCTGCGCCCCGGCCCGTTCCCGATAAACGTCCACCACATAAGCAATCAGCCGCAGGGTATAAAACGCCAGGCCCATGGGCATCAGATAGCGGGCCTCCCCGGCCTCCGCCCCCGCCCAGGGCATCAGCCGCCAGAAGCGGAACAGGCAGAACACCAGGACATCCGCCGCCACAGTGCCGAGCAGCCACAGCCTGCGCCCCCCTTTATCCCGCTGCTCCGCCAGCCGAATGGCGCCGAACCAGTTCACAGCCGCCACAGCCGCCAGCAGAAGCACAGACGCGATGCCGCCCCAGGCGAAAAAGAGCAGGGAAAAAACCAGCAGGGCCAGGTTCTTTTTCCGCATATCGCGGCAGAAATACGAAATCACCACAAGAGCCGCGAATAAGAACAGCAGGAAAATCAAGCTAGAAAATACCACAGTATCACTCCTAAAAGGCCCCGCGCAGCAGGCGCGCGTTTTCTCTGTTTTTACCGGAAAGCGGAGCTTTCCTGTAATCGGGCCGCCGTCCGGCCCCAGGCGATTGACCCGGGGATTTTGGAGGTTCCCTCATTCTGATTCCTTATTATAATGGATTTTCCGGCAAGTTTCCAGCCCATCCGCCCATCTTTTTCAGAAAGCTCTGCAGAAACACCGGCTGGGGCCGGATGGCGGGAGTTTTACCGGCTCAGCCGTTCCTTCAGCCCCTCCCAAAGCTCCACCAGCTTAAACTTCAGGACATACTCCCCCTGCTCCCCCGTCATCAGTTCCACATCCTCCGGAGATACGCCGGAGGCCAGGGCCGCCTGGGTGACGTCCTCCGCGGCGCCCAGGCACAGGGGCGGGAACACCACGCACCACCAGTTCCGCCCCCCGCCGCTGCCGATGACCACCCGCAGGGCCAGATAGTCGCCGCAGGGCAGGGAGAATCCCTCGTAGTCTCTGGTGGGGAACCAGACCTCCTCCAGGCTCACCTGAACCGGGTAATCGCAGTCCTCTCCCCGCAGAACCGCCAGCGCCGCGTCCTTCAGCCGTCCCCTGCTGGCAGCCAGCCGCTCCGCCGCCTCCGCCCGGGTAGAGCAGCCCTCCAGCAGCCCCTCCGCCTCCGCCAGCACCGCGTCCCGCACCCGCAGCTTCTGGGCCTGATCCCCGTCGCTGTCCGAATTGGCCACCACATGGAGGCGGAGCACCTCCCCCGCCAGGCGGCTCTGTGTCCGCTCCGCCCAGCCCGCCAGCAGCATCCCCGCCGCCAGGCCAAGGAGGAGCGCAATTTCCCAGAGCTTCAGCCGATTTCCCTTTTCCCGCATAAAAAACACCGTCCACAATTCAGTTATCCGAATTGTGGACGGTTCTTTTCATTTTTATACCCTTTTAAACGGCTTTCACCAAAAAGGTGTTCGGGTAAGACCGCTTCAGCCCCTCCGCCGCCCGGCGGGCAGCCTCCCCGTCGGAAAAAACGCCGAACACGGTGGGGCCGGTTCCGCTCATGGAGGCGGAGAGGGCGCCGCCCTCGATCATGGCGCCCTTGACCTCCTCAATGACGCTGCGCCTTGCGGGAGGGAGCACGTCCTCAAAGACGTTGAACATCCGCACCGTGATCTCCCGCAGATTGCCCGTCTCCAGGGCGGCCAGCATCCCCTCCGTGTCAGGATGGCGGCGCAGCTTCGCGCTGTCAACGGCCCGGAACAGCTCCGGGGTGGAGATCGAAAAGGAGGGCTTGCACAGCACCAGGGAGCAGTCCGGCAGCGGGGCCAGAGGGGTCAGGATCTCTCCCCTGCCCTCGGCCAGGGCGGTTCCCCCCATCACGCAGTAGGGCACATCGGAGCCAACCGCCTCCCCAATCCTCGCCAGTTCCTCCCTGGAATAGCCGGTTTCAAGCCAGCGGTTCAGAGCTCTCAGGACGGCGGCGCCGTCGCTGCTCCCCCCCGCTGTCCCGGCGCAGACCGGGATTCGCTTTTCGATCTCAATTTCCAGGCCGGGAATCCGCACGCCGGAATGGGCAAAGAACGCCTCCGCCGCCTTGCCTGCCAGGTTGCCGCCGTCACGGGGTAAATAAGACAGGTTGGTTTTCACCCGGATGCCGGGAATCCCTCTCTCCCGCAGGGTGACGGTGTCCGCCAGGCTCACCGACAGCATCACCATCCGCAGGTCATGGTAGCCGTCCGGCCTCCTGCCCAGAACATCCAGCGTCAGATTGATCTTGGCGGGCGCCTGCTCTGTAATCACCTGATCCACAGCTTCCGCGCCTCCGGTCAGCGGATTTTTCTCGCTTCCAGGTAGAAGCGCTTGTCATGGGCCTCCCCCATGGAGAAGGTCTTGCGGGGGAGGACGCCGTCCTGAATCACCGTTTGGAACAGCTCCTCCTTTTCCATGGGAGGAAGCAGGAAGCCGATATTCCCGGGCTGGGCCCCCAGCTGGGCGGCCACGTCATCCCCGTGGATATAGTCCACCTTGCAGCCGTGGGCCGCCGCATAGCCGTCCAGCCAGCTTTGCAGGGTCCCGACAGCAAGCTGGGCCCTGGGGTTGGGCACAGTGACGGTGCCCCGGCCGCCCCCGTGGACGAAGCGGATCTGATGGCCCCGTCCCCGGCCAATATAAGCGCCGGGATAGGCTGCCAGCAGCTCCTCCAGCAGGCGCTCCGGCTCCACGCCGAAAACCACCCGATGGATGGGCTCGAACTCCAGGGCGGCGTCGTGGAGGTTCACCACCTCCGCCAGGGCATAGCGCGCCTTGGCCGCCTGCCGGGGGTTTTCCCGCTTCAGTTCCTCGTAAACCGTCTTGGCTGTGGCCAGGGAGTGGTTGCCGTCGCCGGTGGCGAAGAGCAAAACCGGCCGGCCCTCCACCCGGTAGCGGCGATCAAATTCCTCCTGACTGCCCAGGGTGCGCAGCCGCTCCGCCGTCTGCTCCAGTTGGGCCTCGTTCAGCTTCCAGCCCGCCAGGTGCCCGCCGCCCTCCATCAGGGGGAAGTCATACTCCGGCTCCATCTCCCCTTTCTGCCCGGCAAGGGGCTCGATCACAGTCTGATCCCTGTCGTCGATCAGGAGCATGATATGGGGCAGCTCCAGCTCCGCGTTCCGGCGCACCTTGACCCGGGGCGGGATGCGGGAGAGGACGGTCCCCTCCGTTGCCCGGATCAGGGTGGAGGAGCCCGGCGTATAGTCGTAGTCCTCCAGATCCACCATTCCCACCAGGCCCCGGCGGACAGCGCCGTTCTGCTGGGTGCGCTCCACATAGATCAGGGAGGCGGGAAGCTCCCGGAACAGCCCGGCCTGCCGGTATTCCACCATCTTCCGGTTGATCGCGGCGATCTCCCGCTCAACGTCCGGCCCCTCCAACCGGGATTCCGGCAGGATCAGGCGCAGGGTCGAGGGGGCCTCCCCCACGAACTCCTCCACCCGGTTCCAATACTCCGGCTCCGAGGTATATTGATCGCAGGCCACAACGGACCAGCGGGTCATGTCCGCCACATTGGGCAGCAGAATATCTGCGGGATAAAAACCCAGGTTTTCAAATGCCGGTTTCACGGCGGTTGCCTCCTTTTTCTGGCTGCCAGCGCAGCTTTGTTATTTTGAAACCTCTGAACCTGCGCGCCGCCGGCGCTTTGCAGGTCTTATCTTTCGTCAGAGCTTCCCAAAGAATCCACAAATCTCCTGATCCGGGCCAGCGCCTCCCCCAGGTCCTTCATAGAGGCGGCGTAGCAGGTGCGGACAAAGCCCTCCCCGCCGGGGCCAAAGGCTGTGCCGGGAATGACGGCCACGTGCTCCCGGAGGAGCAGCTGCTCCGCGAACTCCTCACTGGTCAGGCCGGTGGATCTGACGCAGGGGAACATATAGAACGCGCCCTTGGGCTCGAAGCAGTCAAGGCCCAGTTCCCGGAAGCCCTTCAGCAGATAGCGGCGGCGGCCATCATATTCCTCCCGCATGGATTCGATATCCCCATCCCCATTTTCCATGGCCTCGATGGCCGCGTACTGGCTGGTGGTGGGGGCGGACATGATGCCAAACTGGTGGAGCTTGATCATCTGCTTCACCAGGGGGGCGGGGCCCGCCAGATAGCCCATGCGCCAGCCGGTCATGGAGTATGCCTTGGAAAAGCCGTTGATGACGATGGTGCGGTCATAGAGCTCCGGCAGGTTGGCGGGCGAGCAGTGCCGCTGGCCGTAGGTCAGCTCCGCGTAGATCTCGTCGGAGATCACAAGGATATTCGTATCCTTTAAGACCCGGGCAATGGCCTCCAGATCCCCCCGCTCCAGGATACCGCCGGTGGGGTTGTTGGGAAACGGCAGCAGCAGCGCCTTGGTCCTGGGGGTAATGGCGGCCTTCAGCTCCTCCGCAGTCAGGCGGAACTGGTTCTCCGCCTTTGTCTCCACCAGGACAGCCTTACCGTACTGCATGGCGGTCAGAGGGGCGTAGCACACAAAGGAGGGGGTGGGAATAATGACCTCATCCCCCTGGTCGATCAGGCAGCGGAACGCCAGATCCAGCCCCTCAGAGCCGCCCACCGTCACCAGGATCTGGGACAGGGGATCATAGCACAGATCGAAGCGGCGCTTTAAATAGCGGGAGATGGACTTTCTCAGCTCAGTCAGGCCGGCATTGGGGGTGTATTTTGTAAAGCCCTTCACCAGGGAATAGATGCCCGCATCCCGGATGTGCCAAGGGGTGGGGAAATCCGGCTCGCCAATGCCCAGGGAGATCACATCCTCCATCTCGGCGGCGATATCGAAGAACTTGCGGATGCCGGAGGGGGGGATCTCCTTGATGCGTCCGCACAGGGCGGAATCGTAGTCAATCATATAAAGTAGCCCCTTTCCTGTTCCTCGGGAATCTTGAACACCCGGTTCTTTTCCTTATATTTTTTCAGGATGAAATGGGTGGCGGTGCCGGTGACCTCGTCGATAACCGCCAGCTTCTCGCTGACAAACAGGGCCACCTCCTTCAGCGTGCGGCCCCGGATGGTGACGCACATATCATAGCCGCCGCTCATCAGATAGCAGGACTCTACCTCTTCATACTGATAGATGCGCTCGGCCACGTCGTCAAACCCCGCGCCCCGCTGGGGGGTCACGTTGACCTCGATCAGGGCCGTCACCTCGTTGCCGCCGGCCTTGTCCCAGTCTACCAGGGCCTGGTAGCCAATGATCATCTTGCTCTCCTCCGCCTCCGCGATGGCGGCTTGAACCTCCTCCGGGGTCATCTTGCTCATGGCAGCCAGCTGCTCCGTGGACAGGGTGCAGTCGTCCTCCAACAGCTTTAACAGTTTTTTCATAGGACATCCTCCTCAATCTTGGGCTGCCGGCCTGTGTAAACGCATCGCTTGTGCGCGTCCGGCACGCCTGGGCTCCCGGGAAATCCCCGCGCCAGGCGATAATGGAGATATTATACACGCTCTTTTACGGAATTGCAAGAAAATACCCATGGGAGTTGCAAAACC
>CAYSNK010000062.1:0-8631 GCA_964432375.1 uncultured Oscillospiraceae bacterium
GATTAAATCGGCAAGAGGCGGCGGCCTTTCGGACGGGGCGGTGCTGCTGCGCTGGTGACAGAGGGCCGGATTGGTCAAATCGCCGTTTTTCGGCCACTCTGCGGGCCGGATTGAGAAAAAATCCGAAAAATTTTCGCAAAACGCAGAATGAAATTGTATCTTTCCGCA
The DNA here is from genome assembly GCA_964432375.1 of uncultured Oscillospiraceae bacterium. Taxonomy (GTDB): domain Bacteria; phylum Bacillota; class Clostridia; order Oscillospirales; family Oscillospiraceae; genus JAJQBJ01. The sequence continues at coordinate 169 of CAYSNK010000062.1, forward strand.
ATTTGTGTTACAATACACTGTAAATGTAAATGGGTAAACTTGCCTTTGCCTGTTACAGAGCTTATTCTATTATGAAAACAGGGGATTTTCCCCGGAAAAAAGGAGAAATCATTATGTTTGAAAAAATTGCTGCAATGCTGGCAGAGCATATCGACTGCGACGTTTCCGAGATCACCCGGGACACCACCTTTGAAAGCCTGGGCATCGACTCCCTGGACACCGTTGAGATGGTGATGCAGCTGGAGGAGGAACTGGACACCGAGCTGGAGCTGGAGGAAAAGGTGGAGACCGTAGGCGCTCTGGTTGACTTCGTGGAGAGCAAGCTGGGCTGATTCGCCGGGTTCGGTGGAGGGATGATCCTCCACCGAACAATCCTCTGAGGGCCCAAAGGGGCCGGGGAAAGGCGTTAGACGCGGCGGAGGCCCCGGCGGGGGCTCCCGCAAGGGGGTTAAAAGATATGATCGCATTGGTGTTTTCCGGCCAGGGCGCGCAGTATTCCGGCATGGGCAAATCCCTGGCCGCGTGCAGCCCCGCCGCGAAGCGGATTTTTGATATGGCGGACGCGATCCGCCCCGGCACGTCCGTCCAGTGCTTTTCCGGCACCAGGGAAGAACTGACCGAGACAAAGAACACGCAGCCCTGTATGTTCTGCGTGGAGCTGGCGGCAGCCGCCGCCCTGAGAGAGCGGGGGATCGAGGCGGAGGCTCTGGCGGGCTTCTCCCTGGGGGAGATTTCCGCCCTGGCCTGGTCCGGGGCCGTCAGCCTGGAAGATGGCTTCCGGCTGGTGATTCGCCGGGGGGAGCTGATGCAGGCCGCCGCCCAGGAGACGGAAAGCGGGATGCTGGCGGTGATGAAGCTGGCTCCCCGGCAGGTGGAGGAGCTTTGCGCCCGGTTCCAGCGGGTCTACCCCGTGAATTACAACTGCCCCGGCCAGATCGTGGTCTCCGGCGGGGCCGGAGAGCTGGAGCAGGTCAAGGCGGCGGTCAAGGCCGCCGGAGGCCGGGCCGTTCCCCTGGCCGTGAGGGGCGGGTTCCACTCCCCCTTTATGGCCTCCGCCGCCCGGGGACTGGCAAAAGCCCTGGAGGATTACACCTTCCGTTCCCCCCGGGTGCCCCTGTACTCCAACTACACCGCAAGGCCCTACGAGGGGGACTTTCGGGAGCTGCTTTCCAGGCAGGTGGAGAGTCCCGTCCGCTGGCAGGCCATTGTGGAGAACCTGATCGCCGCCGGAGTGGACACCTTTATTGAAGCCGGCCCGGGAAAGACCCTTTGCGGCCTCATTCGGAAAATCAACGGGGACGTCCGCACCCTCCATGTGGAGGACGCGGAGAGCCTGGATGACACAGTGGCAGCCCTGGAGGGCGGCTCCATCTGAAAGCGCCGGCGGCGCGAAATCATGGAAATGGGAAAGGAATTTACAAGCTATGGCTGAATTACAAGGAAAGGTGGCTCTGGTCACCGGCGCGGCCCGGGGCATCGGCTATGCCATCGCGGGCACCCTGGCCCGGGAGGGGGCGGATATCGTGATCTTCGACCTGTGCGATGAAGAGACGGGGGCAGCGGCCGCCGCCAAAATCGCGGAGGAAAAGGGGGTCAGGGCCGCCTTTCAGCGGGTGGATGTCTCCGACTTCAGCGCGGTGGACGCCGCTGTGAAAGCGGTAATCAAGGAACTGGGAGGCGTGGACATCCTGGTGAACAACGCCGGCATCACCCGGGACAAGGTTCTGCTGGCCATGAGCGAAAAGGATTGGGATCTGGTGCTGAATATCAACCTGAAGAGTATGTTCAACACGATCCACGCCTGTTACCGCAACTTTATGAAGAAAAAGGCGGGGAAGATCATCAACATCTCCTCCGTTTCCGGCATGATGGGCAACGCGGCCCAGGCCAACTACACCGCCGCCAAGGGCGGGGTGATCGCCCTGACCAAGACTGTGGCCCGGGAGCTTGCCTCCCGGGGGATCAACTGCAACGCCATCGCTCCCGGGGCCATCGAAACTCCCATGACCGCCTCCATGGACCAGGCCGCCCTCCAGTCCCTGCTGGCCACCGTGCCCATGGGTCACATGGGCCGGCCGGAGGATATTGCGGAGTGCGCCGCGTTCCTGGCCTCCGATAAATCCAGGTACATCACCGGAGAGGTGATCCGGGTGGACGGCGGGATCGCGATGTAATTGCCCGCTTATGCGGGCGGTTTCCCGAATTTTATGAAGCGCCCGAGGAGGCCCCAACCCGGGGAAGCTCCGATTCAGGGCAAGGACGCGTTTCTTACAAAGTGGAAGGTTGTATCGTTGGAATGAGGTATTTGAAATGAAACGAGTAGCTGTGACCGGTCTGGGCGCCATCACCCCTATCGGCACCAATGTTCCCGATATGTGGGAAAATATGCTCGCCGGAGTTTGCGGCATCGGCCCGCTGGATCGGTTTGACGCGACTGAATATAAGGCCCATGTTGCCGGGCAGATTCGGGATTTTGACCCCTCCCCCTGGTTCGACAAGGGGGAGCTGCGCAAAACCGACCTGTACTGCCAGTACGCTATCGCCGCCGCAGCCCAGGCCATTGAGGATTCCGGCATCCTGGGGACGGTGGACAGTGAGCGGGTGGGCGTGTATTTCGGCTCCGGCATCGGCGGCATGACCACCCTTCACGATCAGATTGACACAGTGCTCCACCGGGGGCCCAGAAAGGTCAGCCCCCACGCCATCCCCAAGCTGATCGGCAATATCGCGGCGGGCAACATCGCCATTCGCTACGGCTTTCACGGGCCCACCCTGCCTATGATGACCGCCTGCGCCACCGGCACCAACGAGATCGGGGAGGGCTACCGCGCCATCCTCCACGGCTACGCAGACGCAGTGGTGGCAGGGGGCGCGGAGGCTGTGATCACCCCCCTGGGGGTGGCAGGCTTTACCGCCTGCATGGCCCTGTCCACCACTCAAGATCCTCTGGATGCCTGCAAGCCCTTTGACGCCCGGCGAAACGGCTTTGTCATCGGGGAGGGCGCCGGCTGTGTAATCCTGGAGGAGTATGAGCACGCGAAAGCCCGGGGCGCCAGGATATACGCCGAGATGGTGGGCTATGGCAACACCTGCGACGGCTACCACGTCACCGCCCCCGACCCATCGGCCAGGCAGTCCGCCAGGGCCATCCGAATGGCGTATGAGCAGGCGGGGATGGAGGACGGCGCCATCTATGTAAACGCCCACGGCACCTCCACCAAGCTGAACGACAGCACGGAAACCGCCGCACTGAAGCTGGCCTTTGGGGAGGAAGGGGCCAGAAAGCTGATGATTTCCTCCACCAAGTCCATGACCGGCCATATGCTGGGGGCGGCGGGGGCTGTGGAGGCCATTGCCGCGATCCTGGCTGTCCGGAACGACGTGATCCCCCCCACCATCAACTATCAGGAGCCGGACCCCGCCTGCGATTTGGACTATACCCCCAATGTAAAGCGGCAGACCAGGGTGGATCTGGCCCTGTCTGATTCCCTGGGCTTTGGCGGACATAACGCCTGTATAGCCTTTCGGAAAGCGGAGGTGTGACGCTATGAAGCCGGAAGAGATCAAGGCGCTGACCGGCGCCATGGCAGAGCTGATGCGGGCCAACGAGCTGACCGCCCTGGCCCTCAGAGACGGGGAGTTCTCCCTGAAGCTGGAGCGCAGGCGGGACCCGGTTGCCCCCGCCCCGATCAGCGTTGCCACCCATGTGCAGACCACCCCCTCCGGCCCGGTGACGGAGGTGGAAAAGCCGCCCGAGGAGGGGGTTCCCATCAAGTCCCCCATGGTGGGCGTGTTTTACGCCGCCCCGGACCCCGGCGCGGAGCCCTTTGTCTCCCTGGGCAAGCGCGTAAAGCGGGGGGATGTACTCTGCATTGTGGAGGCTATGAAGCTGATGAACGAGATTACCGCGGAGCAGGACGGCGTGATCAACAAGATTAGCTGCACGAACGGCCAGACGGTGGAGTTTGGCCAGGAGCTGTTTCGCATGAAAACCGAGGAGGGCTGACCATGAATCAGGAAGAGATCAAGAAAATCCTGCCTCACCGGGAGAATATGCTGCTGGTGGAGGAGGCAGAGCTGGTGGAGGGCAAGGCCCATGCCAGCATCCGCATCCGGGGGGACGAGTTCTTTCTCCAGGGCCACTTCCCCGGAAACCCGGTGGTGCCCGGGGTGATCCTGTGCGAGATGATGGCCCAGGGCGCCTGTGTGCTTCTGGCCGACCAGGGAACAGGGGCGACCCCCATGTTCACCAGCATGAACAACGTCCGCTTCAAAAACCCGGTGAAGCCCGGGGATCTGTTTGAATCCGTCAGCGAAATCACCAAATCCAAGGGCCCATTTTACTTTTGCAGCGCCAAGGGCTATGTGTCCGGCAAGCTGTGCTGCAGCGCGGAGTTCTCCTTTGCCCTGGTGAAGTGAGGCGCCTATGTTTTCCAAAATTTTAGTGGCGAACCGGGGGGAGATCGCCGTCCGCATCATCCGGGCCTGCAAGGAGATGGGGATTGCCACCGTTGCAATCTACTCCGAGGCGGATAAGGACGCCCTCCATGTCTCCCTGGCGGACGAGGCGGTCTGCGTGGGCGGGGCCGTGGCCTCGGAAAGCTATCTGAACCAGACCAATGTGATCATGGCCGCCCTGGGGACCAAGGCCCAGGCCATCCATCCGGGCTACGGCTTCCTGGCGGAGAACCCGGACTTTGCCCGGCTGTGCCGGGAGAACGACCTCACCTTTATCGGCCCCTCCCCGGAGGTGATCGCCCGGCTGGGGGACAAGGACGCGGCCAGGACCCTGATGAAGGCCGCCGGGGTGCCCACAGTGCCCGGCAGCGGCCTGCTCCACAGCCTGGAGGAAGTTCGGGCGGCGGCGGCCCGGGTGGGCTATCCCCTGCTCATCAAGGCCCGGGCCGGTGGCGGCGGAAAGGGCATTCGCCAGGTCAACAGCCCGGATCAGCTTGAGAACGCCTACCGCACCGCCTCCTCGGAAGCGGAGCACGCCTTTGGCGACGGGGCCTGTTATATGGAGCGGTTCCTGACCCGGGTGAAGCACGTTGAGATCCAGCTTTTGGCGGACGAAACCGGCAGCGTGGTCTGCCTGGGGGAGCGGGAGTGCTCTATCCAGCGGAACAACCAGAAACTGCTGGAGGAAGCCCCCTCCCCTGCCCTGGACGAGGCGCTGCGGAGGGAGATGTGCGCCGCCGCCATCCGGGCGGCCAAGGCCGCCGGATATACCAACGCGGGGACGGTGGAGTTCCTGCTGGATCAGGACAAGAACTTCTACTTCATGGAGATGAACACCCGGCTCCAGGTGGAGCACGCGGTGACGGAGCAGATCACCGGGGTGGACATCGTCAAGTGGCAGATCCGCATTGCCGCCGGGGTGCCCCTGGACTTCGTGTGGGAGGACATCAAAATGAAGGGGGCGGCCATCGAGTGCCGCATCAACGCCCACGGCTGCGGCAAGGTGGAGTTCCTCCATGTGCCCGGGGGGCCCTGGGTGCGGTTTGACTCCGCCCTCTATCAGGGCCACGAGATCACCCCCTACTACGACTCCATGATGGGCAAGCTGATCGTGGGTGCCCCCACCCGGGAGGAGGCTATCCGAAAGATGCAGTCCGCCCTGTGCGAGCTTGTGGTCTACGGAATCCCCAACAACATCGACCAGCAGATTGAAATTCTGGACGACCCCAGCTTCCGCCGGGGGGACTACGACACCGGGTTTATGATTTCACACAGCAGAGGGTTGAAGTAATACTCTGGAAAGAGAGGAACCGGCAAGATGCAAAAGATTCAGCTGAATGGCCTGTTTAAAAAGCCCCACAACGAACTCGAAAAGGGCGGGCGCACCGTGGAAACGGACGAGCATCAGGACTTGACCAAAACCTGCCCGAAATGCGGCTGGAGCTTTCCCGTCGGCGAACTGTGGGAGCGGTACAACGTATGCAAGTGCGGCTATCACTTCCGCATGAACGCCCGCCAGCGGATCGACTACATCTCCGACGAAGGCAGCTTCCGGGAGCTGTTCGGGGACGTGGAGGGGCAGGATGTCATCGGATTCCCCGGCTATGACAAGAAGCGGAAAAGCGCGGCCCTGGCCAGCAAGGAAAACGAGGCGGTGGTCTGCGGACGGGCCGCGGTGCTGGGCCGGGAGTGCGTCCTCTTCGTCATGGATGCCTACTATATGATGGGCTCCATGGGCTCTGCCGTGGGGGAAAAGATCACCTTGGCCTTTGAATACGCCACGGCGCTGCGGCTGCCTGTGGTGGGCTTTGCCGTTTCCGGCGGGGCCAGGATGCAGGAGGGGATCATCTCCCTGATGCAGATGGCCAAGACCAGCGGCGCGGTGAAGCGCCACAGCGATGCGGGGCTTTTCTACCTCTCTGTGCTCACCGACCCCACCACCGGGGGCGTTACCGCCTCCTTTGCCATGGAGGGGGACATCATCATGGCGGAGCCCAACGCCCTGATCGGCTTCGCGGGCCAGCGGGTCATCGAGCAGACCATCCGCAAGAAGCTGCCCGAGGGGTTCCAGCGGGCGGAGTTCCAGTTGGAGCACGGCTTTGTGGATCTGGTCGTGGGCAGAGACAGGGAGAAAGAGCTTGTTTCCAAGCTGCTTGCCATCCACAGCGGAAGGAGGCCGGAGTGATGGACGCCTATGAAAAAGTAAAGCTGTCCAGGGCAAAGGGACGCCCCACCGCCATTCAGTACATCCGGCAAATTTTTGAGGACTTTATCGAGCTGCATGGAGATCGCCGCTTTGCCGACGACGCCGCCATCCTGGGGGGCATCGCCCTGCTGGAGGGGGAGCCGGTGACGGTGATCGGAGTGGAAAAGGGCACAGACACCATGGAAAAGGTGCGCCGGAACTTCGGCTCCCCCGCCCCGGAGGGATACCGGAAAGCCCTGCGCCTGATGAAGCAGGCGGAGAAATTCCACCGCCCGGTGGTCTGTATCGTAGATACCTCCGGCGCAAGCTGCGACATGGGGGCGGAAGAACGGGGCCAGGGTCAGGCCATTGCGGAAAACCTGATGGAGATGATGACCCTGAAAACCCCGGTGGTGGCCCTGTTCGTGGGAGAGGGCGGCTCCGGCGGGGCCCTGGCCCTGGCTGTGGCCGACCAGGTTTGGATGATGGAGAATGCCTATTACTCGGTGATTTCCCCCGAGGGCTGCGCCAGCATCCTGTGGAAGGACCCGAAAAAGGTGCGGGAAGCCTGCGAGTGCCTGAAGCTGACAGCGGAGGATATGCTGCGCCTGGGCACCGCCGAGCGGATGTTCCCGGAGCCGGAGGATGGCCTGGAGCAAACCTGTCGGGACATCCGCCAGGCCCTGGTGGAAACCTTCGCCGCCGCCCGGGAAATGCCCCTGGAGGAGCTGTTGGAGCGCCGCTATCAGCGGTTCCGCAAGTTCGGCCAGCGGCCCGTACCCGAGGAACCGGGGCTCCCCGGCTGACAGCAGACCCATCATCGCCCGCCGCAGTGTTTCTGCGGCGGGCTTGCCCGTGTTTCTACGGCGTATCAGGGAGGAAATGAGGATGGAAGAAAGACAGGTCGTGGGCCGCTTTGCCCCCAGCCCCAGCGGGCGGATGCACCTGGGCAACGCCTTTTCCTGCCTGCTGGCCTGGCTCTCCGCCCGGTCCGCCGGGGGAAGGATGGTGCTTCGGCTGGAGGATTTGGATTCGGCCAGGTGCAGGGAGGAATACTGCCGCCAGGTAGAGGAGGATCTCCGCTGGCTGGGGCTGGACTGGGACGAGGGGGGCCTGGAGGACAGGCCGGACTACCGCCAGTCCAACTGCCGGGAATATTACCGGCAGGCCCTGGGCAAATTGGGGGAAAAGGGGCTGCTCTACCCCTGCTTCTGCTCCCGGGGGGAGCTCCACGCGGCCTCCGCCCCCCACCGGTCGGACGGAACGGTTCTCTACTCCGGAAAGTGCCGGGATCTGACGCCGGAGCAGCGGCTGGAGCGGGCCAAAGCCGGCCCCCCGGCCATCCGCGTCCGGGTGCCGGAGGAGACGATCTCCCTCCGGGACGGGAACCTGGGGGAGTACCGGGAGAATTTGTCCCGGGACTGCGGCGACTTTATCCTGCGCCGCTCCGATGGGATTTACGCCTATCAGCTGGCCGTGGTGGTGGACGATGGCAGGATGGGGGTAAACCAGGTGGTGCGGGGCAGCGACCTGCTGTCCTCCACCCCCAGACAGCTATGGCTCCAGGAGCAGCTGGGGCTGCCCCACCCGGCCTACTACCACCTGCCGCTGCTGCTGGCCCCGGACGGGCGCCGGCTGTCCAAGCGGGAGCGGGATCTGGATCTGGGCGCCCTGCGGCGGGAAATGGGGCCGGAGGAACTGGTGGGCCTTCTGGCTTGGCTGGCCGGGCAGATCCCCAGGCCGGAGCCTGTGTCAGCCAGAGAACTGGTTGCAGATTTTTCCTGGGACAAGGTGCCTAAGAGGGATATTGTCTGGAACCC
>CAYSNK010000063.1:0-8550 GCA_964432375.1 uncultured Oscillospiraceae bacterium
TTAGCTTCGGCTGTATGCGTCCGCCGGACGCGGCGGCCGCACGATTGGAGGAATAACCGGCTATGGTACAGGGTTTTTCTGTCCGCCGTCTATCCGGCAACCATTTAAAACTGCTGGCCCTGATCTCCATGACCTTCGACCATGTGGGCCTGGAGCTTCTGGGGAATTATCTGCCCTTTCGCGTGATTGGCAGGCTATCCTTTCCCATCTTCGCCTATATGATTGCGGAAGGATGCCGCTACACCCGCAGCAGGAAAAAATACTTCCTGGGCATCTTTCTGCTGGGGCTGCTCTGCCAGGCGGCCTACTTTTTCGCCGAGGGGAGCCTTTACCAGGGAATCCTGATGACATTCAGCCTGTCCATCCTCCTGATCTATGCCCTCCAATGGGCGAGGGAGAAAGGCGGCCTGGCCCTGCTGGCGCCGGCCGCCGGGCTGTTGGCGGCGGCTGTCCTCTGCGTGATCGTCCCAAATCTGCTGCCCGGCACGGATTTTGCCGTGGACTACGGCTTCTGGGGCGTGCTGCTGCCGGTGCTGATCTCTCTGTCTGACAAGGATTGGGGAAAGCTGGCGCTGACTGCCCTGGGGCTGGTGTGTGTGAGCCTTTCTATGGGTGGCATCCAGTGGTTCTCCCTGTTTGCGCTGATCCCTCTGGCGCTATACAACGGCAGGCGGGGGAAGTACCGGCTGAAATACCTGTTTTATGTCTACTATCCTGCCCACCTGGCGGCGATCTATCTGATCTCGCTGCTGCTGTGAAAGGAAGAGAGGGCCTCCGATATGCTGCCGCGTCGGAGGCCCTTTCCCGTTCATATAATTTTATAGTGGGGCATTTCCTCCCCGAACATCCAGCAGCGCAGGCAATCGTCCAAAAATACCACCGCCAGGGACAGCCAGCACCAGAGCAGGGAAAACAGCGGACAGATCTGGCCCATGAAATTTCCCGGCTGGCCGCTGTAATCCCAGATTTCCAGGCCCAGATAGACGTTCAGCAGCAGCCCGGCCAAAAACTCCGCCGCCGTCACGATCAGGCCCCCCAGGAGCCCCTGGAGCCACAGGGGGATTTCCCGGGAAATCCAGTTATCCATCCCGCCGATCAGGAGAAACAGCCCCCCGCCCAGCAGCGCCATGGTCCAATGGGTATAGCCGCGGAACAGCACCTCAATCAGGCCGTAGCACCAGCCGCCGAACAGATAGAGGGTCAGCCCCTTGACCAGATGAAGCGCCAGATTTTTTCGTCCCATTTCTTTTTTCCTCCGCCCTGTTTCTTGGGAAACTCCGAACAAATACGACATCGCCGATTGATTCAGAGCTTCCCTAGTATATCCGAATGGCGGGATTTCCACACGCCATAGGGGAGGAAATGAGAGGAAAAAACGAAACGCAGCCGGTTACCCCTGCCGCCAGGCGGCCTCCGGGCCGAAGAAGTTTAACCTGCCGGGCAGGACCCGGATCAGAACCTCCCTGCTGTGAAACAGCTCCCCGTCCAGGTTCACCGGCTCTTCTCCGGGGGTCAGGATCTTCAGGCTTTCCGCACGATACCGCCGGATCAGCTTGGGATAATCGGCATACTTCCCATTTTGATAGGCGGAGATCACCCGGGCCACGGTGAGCCGGCTCACCTTCTTCACCACCAGGATATCCAAAATCCCATCCCGCAGGCTGGCCTCCGGAATCGGATGATAGGAGCCGCCATACCAGCCGCCGTTGCAGACGCAGACCAGGGTCTGCTCCCCGTCCACAGGCGCTTCCCCGGGGATTTCCACCCGGCAGGGCCTGGCGACACCCCGAATCAGGTTCACTGCAACGCTGGCGCCATAGGCCCTGGGGCCGGACAGCAGCGGGAACCGCCGGAAGGCGTTGATATCCGTGCCGATGCGGGCATCAAACCCCACGGAACACACGTTGACCGCGATCCGCCCGTTGACCTCCATCAGGTCAAGCCGCTCCTGGCGGAGGCTTTTAAAATTCTCCGCCTCATAAAACCCCCCGGGATTGGGAAACTGCTTGACAAAGTCGTTGCCCGAACCCCGGGGAAAGCAGGTGACGGACAGGTTTTCATACCCCACCGCGCCGCTCACCACCTCGTTCAGGGTGCCATCCCCGCCGCAGGCGTAGACCAGCAGTTCCTCCCCGCTCCTGCCCGCGTCCCGGGCAATCCGGCGGCAGTCCCCCGGCCCGCCGGAGACCGCCACCTCAAAGGGCGCCGGGCCGCAGAGCCTCCTCGCCGCCGCCTGAATCTCCGGGGTGGCATCCCGCTTCCCCGCCGCCGGGTTGACAATAAACAGATGCTTCATATCTTTCTTTCCTCTCTCCGGCCTGTGGCCGTTTCTCTTTCTTACCTGTGCCGGACGCGGCGCCGCCAGAATCCCCTTTCCCTCCGAAAATAAAAAGTTCGCCCTTTACTTTTTCAAAAAAAGTCATATAATCAAAGCAGATGGGCAGATTAGGAGTGAACTCAAATGAAAATCAAACTGAATCCCGATGAGGAGGTGGTCAGGGTCGTCAAGGCGGGCCTGAAACGCACCGGCGGCTACTGCCCTTGCCGCCTCCAACGCACGGAGGAAAACAAATGTATGTGCCAGGAATTCCGGCAGCAGATCGCGGACCCGGAATACGAAGGCTTTTGCCACTGTATGCTCTACTATAAAGAGCGCTGAACAGAAAGGAGACTGCACAATGGCAATCGTAACAATCACCGAATCGAACTTCCGGGATGAGGTTCTTAACGCCAACCTCCCGGTCCTGCTGGACTTCTGGGCAGCCTGGTGCGGCCCCTGCCGGATGCTCTCCCCCGTGGTGGACGCCGTCGCCGAAGAGTACGAGGGCAAGGTCAAGGTGGGCAAGGTCAATGTGGACGAGGAGATAAACCTTGCCATGGACTATCAAGTGGCCAGCATCCCCACCCTGCTGGTATTCAAGGACGGCAAAGTGGTAAACCGGTCTGTCGGCGTGATCCCCAAATCCCAGGTGGAGGAACTTCTCAACCCATCAAAATAACGGCCCGGAAAAACCCGGAAAGCTGGGACGGCTTTCCGGGTTTCCTTGTCACTCCGGGTTTCTTTTATCACTCCGGGTCATCACTCCGGGTCTGGTTTTCTATCCCGCTGATGAAGATGGTGCAGAGGGTATCAATAAATTGATCCTCCGGCACGTCGCACGCGATCCCCTGTACCACGTTGTACAAAATAATATGGGAGGTCAGCGCGCCGAAGAAAACGGTCACAGCATGAAACAGATCCACATCCGGCCGGAGGACTCCGCCCTCCTGCAGCGGGGTCAGAAAGGAGATCATATTGCTGCGGGCCAGGGAAAAGGATTTTTCATAGTAAGCCGCGCCGAACTCCGGGAACTTATGGGAATCCCGCAGAACGGAGCCCAGAAAGGCTGTGCGCTCCTTGTCGTGAGAAAGATCCATATAGCTCGTGGCAATATTGCGGACACCCTGCTTCCAGTTCCCCCGGTTGATGCCCATTTCCTCCCGGGAGGGGGCGTTGGCGTGGGTATATGCCTGAAGCACCTGGAAATACAGATCCTCCTTGCTGGAGCAATATTGATACAGCGCCGCCTTGGAGAAGCCCAGTTCCTCCGCGATATCGTCCATTGTGGTTCCCTCAAAGCCGTGGGCCCCGAAGAGAGCCAGCGCCGCCTTGGTGATCTCCTCCTTGCGGCGGTCGTATTCCGGGCGCATCTGCGCCACCTGCGGGATATTCAGGGAGGTGAACAGTTGCTTTTTTCCTTCAAAGTATAAGTAAATTGTGGAGGGCGAGATATGGGCCTCCCGAGCAATATCAATAATCTTGGTCTCCGCGTAGCCCTTCCGCAGGAAAACGGCGGTGGCCGCCGCTTCGATCCGGGCTTTCAGCTCTGCTTTTCTGCGCTCATTTGTCATAACCGCTTGGTCTCCTTTGATTTTCATATTGTTATTTAATCACAGCTCACCCCCTTTTGTCAATGTGGAATCTGGTAAATTTAGCTATTATTCTTGAAAAATTCTTCCTTCGGTGCTATGATAGCAGCATCAGACGCTCAGATAGGAGGTTTATTTCATGGAAAACGCAATGGAAACCTTACAGAAATGGATTGACGAAAGCCGAAAGATTGTATTTTTTGGCGGCGCAGGCGTCTCCACGGAGAGCAAGATCCCCGACTTCCGCAGCGTAGACGGGCTTTACAACCAGAAATACGATGTTCCTCCGGAGACCATTCTCAGTCACACCTACTTCATGCGAAAGACAGTTGACTTTTTCCGGTTCTACCGGGACAAAATGCTCTACCTGGACGCGGAGCCCAACCCCGCCCACTACAAGCTGGCTGAGCTGGAGCAGGCGGGCAAGCTGACGGCGGTGGTCACGCAAAACATCGACGGCCTCCACCAGAAAGCGGGCAGCCGGGCGGTTTATGAGCTCCACGGCTCTGTCCTCCGCAATTACTGCACCCGCTGCCACAGGCCCTTTCCCGTTGAAGCGGTAAAGGACGGCGACGGCATCCCCCGCTGCCCCTGCGGCGGCATCATTAAGCCGGACGTGGTGCTCTATGAGGAGGCCCTGGACGACGAGGTTGTCTCCGGCGCCATCCATCACATCCGCCAGGCGGATATGCTGATCGTGGGCGGCACCAGCCTGGCGGTCTACCCGGCTGCGGGCCTGATCAACTACTACCGGGGGAACAGGCTGGTGCTGATCAACCTGCAGCCCACGCCCTATGACAGCCGGGCGGATCTGATTGTCACCGGCAAGATCGGCCAGGTTTTCTCCCAGATCAAAGTCAAATAAAGCGGGAACGGGACAGGCTTTACGCCTTGCCCGTTCCTTTTTTCATAAGATGACAATGGTGATTCCGTTGTTATAGCGCTCCAAATCCCTGTCCTGTCTCAGGGCCTCGCAAGCGGAAAACCCCTGCCGGGTGTCCTCCTCGAAGATGGAGAACTTCTCCCCGGGGATCACGGCTTTGAGCTGTCCCGCCGCCCGCAGCTTCTCCAGCTCCCGCCGGGCGGCGGTGCGGATTTTCCCTCCGGTGCCGGAGGAACCGTAGCCGTGAATCAGCTTCACCGCCCCATATCCCATGCGGCGGCTGGTTGCCAGGGCTGCGGACATCTGGCCCAGGGCCACCTGGACGGTGGGCCTCCCCAGCTCCAAATTGACCACTCTCAGCCCCTTTGCCATGACTGTCCCTCTCCCAACTGTATCCACGCCCGGAAGAGCCGCAGCCCATCGGCGGTCCCCCGGGGGTTATAGGCAGGATCTACCATCCGTTCGGGGTGCCACTGCACTCCCCAAACCGGCTTCCCCTCCAGGTAAACCCCCTCCAGGACGCCGTCCTCCGACCACTGGCACGGGATCAGCCCCCGGCCCAGTTCATCAATCCCCTGGTGGTGATAAGAGTTTACCACCGGCTCCGGGCCGTAGAGGGCGGCCAGGAAGCTGCCGGGGGCAGTTTTGGTCCGATGGTATTTTGTCTCCTTCTCTGTCCGGTGGATTTCCCGCTTCTCCTGCGGCAGATCCTGGATCAGCGTGCCCCCCAGGGCGGTATTCAGAAGCTGGATTCCCCGGCAGATGCCCAGGATCGGCTTGCCCGCCGCCAGGAATTGACGGGTCAGCGCAAGCTCGGCCAGATCCCGCCCCTCATCCATCGAGGTGGAAACCCCCAGATCCTCCTGATGGAAATACTTTGGCAGGATGTCCCCGCCGCCGGCCAGGATCAGGCCATCATAGTCCCCGCAGCCCTCCGCCTTGGGGCAATAGACCGCTGTGGGCTCCGCGCCGCACAGCATAGCCGCCTTGCGGTACAGCGGTGCGCCGTCATCGGAGGCAGAAATCAAAATCTTCAAGCGCAACGGCTCCTTTCCCCTGTTTTTTATCAGTATATGACCTGCCGGGGAAAAATGCAAGGCGTTGATTTTATTTTCCCTTTCCCTTATAATAGGGGAAAGAAAACCGAAACGAGGGATGCGCGATGGCATTTTTTGAAAAGGACTGGTTCATGCGCCAACTGAAGCTCTGCGTGGAGATGGCGGCCTCCATGATCCTGGGCAAGGAATTTTCCCCCTATCAGCTCAGCGGTCAGGAGACAATGACCGCCGCCGACCAGCTTCACACTCAGGTTGTGGCCCTGCTGAACCGGGGCGACATCAACGGCGCGGAGGACGCGCTGTTTGACCGGGTTGACCCGGATGATCCGGACATCTACTATGTGGGCCTGGACTTCTATGACCGGCTGAACCAGATGACCGACAAGGAACTGGATCAGTTGGATTTCTCCCGGGAGGAGATCCGGGAGGGCCTCACCGATTTCTCCGCGGAATACGGCTGCGACGGCCTGTTCGACCAACTGAAGCTGAGCTGGCCGGAGGAATGAGCAAGCTCAGATTCCGCAAAGCCTATGTGGAAATCACCAATGTGTGCAATTTACACTGCTCCTTCTGCCCGGGTACGGCCCGGCCTCCCCGCCGGATGTCCCCGGAGGAGTTCCGTCTCCTGGCTGTAAAGCTGCGGCCATTTACAGACTGTCTCTATCTCCATCTGATGGGGGAACCCCTCTCCCATCCACGGCTGGCCGAGATCCTGCGCATCGGGACGGAGTTGGGCTTTCGCTTGTTCCTCACAACCAACGGCACCCTGCTGGGCAGCCGGGGGAGTCTGCTGCTGGGCTGCCCGGCGGTGGAAAAGGTCAGCATCTCCCTCCACTCCTTCGAGGCCAATCCCGGGGCGGATTTGAACCGCTATCTGTCCGTTTGCCTGGACTTTGCCGCCGCAGCGGGTCAGCGGGGAATGAAGTGCGCCCTGCGCCTCTGGAACCTGGACGGGGAAACCACGGCGGGGGAAAACGAGCTGAACGGGCAGATCCTCGCCATGCTGGAGCGGCGGTTTCCCAAGCCCTGGATGCCGAATCCTCACGGAACCACCCTGGCGCCGCAGGTATTCCTGGAGTGGGGCGAAAGATTCCGGTGGCCCGACCTGACCGCCCAGGGTTCCGACCGGCCCCTGTTCTGCCGGGGCCTGCGGGATCAGGTGGGGGTGCTGGCGGACGGGACGGTGGTTCCCTGCTGCCTGGATCACAACGGGGAAATCCCCCTGGGCAACCTGTTTCGCCAGGGCTTGGACGAAATCCTGGAGACAGCCCGGGCAGAGGCCGTTTACCGGGGCTTTTCCGAGCGGAAAGCGGCGGAGCCCCTCTGCCGCACCTGCGGCTTTGCAAGGCGCTTTTAAGCAGGCAAACGGCCCCTGTTAAATCGCACAAAAAGTCAGGCCCTGTTCCGTATTTTCAAACAATGCGTTTTTCCTGTAATCTGGTATGATGATGCTATTCTTTGAGAAAATGAAGGGAGAATGTCAACTATGAAAAAATACTGTAAGGATTTCCTGTATGCAATCCTCGCGGGCTTCTGTATCGGCCTGGGCGGGACCGTGTTCCTGCGGCTGAAGGACGCCTTCACCGGCGGCAATGTGGTGGGGGCCCTGCTCTTCACCGTGGGCCTCTTTACGATCTGCACCCGCGGCTACAACCTGTTTACCGGCAAAGCCTGCTACATCTTCGACAACAAGCCGGACTATCTGATTTTCCTGGTTGTGGTCTGGGTGGGCAATCTGCTGGGCTGTATGCTTCTGGCCGGCCTGGAAAACCTCACCGCCATTTGCGGCGCGGACTCCGGCATCAACGTGACCGCCGAGGCTCTGGTCTCCGGCAAGCTGGGCACCTCCTACCTGTCCCTGTTTGTTCTGGGCTTTGTCTGCAACGTGTTCATCTACATCGCGGTCAACGGCTTTGCCAAAAACCCCCACGAGCTGGGCAAGTACCTGAGCCTGTTCTTGGGCGTTTCCGTCTTTATTCTGGCGGGCACCGAGCACAGTGTTGCGGATATGTATTACTGGTGCGTGTCCGGCGTGTTCTATTCCCAGTTTGGCCGCTCCCTGCTCTGCCTGATCGTCATTTCCCTGGGCAACGTCTGCGGCGGCGTGTTCTTCCCCCTGGTGGAAAAAGCCTGTCAAAAGCTGTCTAAGTCTGAGGCGGCGGTAAAGTAAAAAGGGAGAGGTTCTGAACAAACCCTAAATCCATTTGCGCAAAGAAATCCCTGCCGGAACCGGGCATCGTCCAGTTCCGGCAGGGATTTTTTCATCAGCCGGGAGGCCAGGTCATATCGCGTCCGGACAGCACATGGAAATGCAGATGGGGCACGCTCTGGCCGGCCTGCTCCCCGCAGTTGGAGACCACGCGGAAGCTCTCAAGCCCCTGCTCCCGGGCCACCTGGGAGATGACCTCAAAGCAGCGGGCCACCGCCGAGGAATTTTCCGGCGTGATATGGCCGCAGGATTGGATGTGGGCCTTGGGAATCACCAGGAAGTGAACCGGCGCCTGGGGGTCAATGTCTTTGAACGCAAAGACCTGCTGATCCTCGTAGACCTTGGCGGAGGGGATTTCCCCCGCGATGATCCTGCAGAACAGACAATCGCTCATAAATACCATTCCTTTCTGAGTATTCTTTGGAACCTCTGATTAAATCGTCTGCGGCCGGGCGGCGGCTCTTTTCCGCCGGAAATACGCCCTCAAACTG
>CAYSNK010000064.1:0-8154 GCA_964432375.1 uncultured Oscillospiraceae bacterium
TCTTAAAGTTTACCATACTTTCCCGGGAAATACCAGATGTTTTTCCGGCGAAGCCTCTATTCAGCCAACGAGGAACCCGGGGAGAGGCAGCGGTGCCCTTACAGCAGCGGTGCCAATACGCGGAGCAGTGCGCGGTACAGGCGCTTCAAGGGGCCGGGGCGAAAGCTGTTTTCTTCGATTTCCTGACTGACTTCTATGGTTTCCAGTATATCGTTCCGGACGCGGAGGACAGCCTCGTTGCCGCACAGGAGCACGCCGCATTCATAGTGCAGGAACAGGCTGCGATAGTCAAGATTGATGGTGCCAACGATGGCATACAGATCATCCGCCACCACGTTCTTGCTGTGCATGAAACCGGGGGTGTATTCGTAAATCCGAACACCGGCTTCCAGCAGCGGCAGATAATTCGCCCGGGTCAGTTCAAAAACCACTTTCTTGTCCGGGATATGCGGCGTCAGGATACGGACGTCAACGCCGGATTTGGCGGCGCGGCACAGCGCGTAGGACACAGACTCGTCAATGACCAGATAGGGCGTGGTGAAATAGACATATTGGTTGGCCCGGTCAATGATGTTCAGCAGAATGCTTTCCGCCAGGTGGTCGTTGTCCAGGGGGTGGACGCAATAGGGCTGCAAAAAGCCCTGCCCTTCCCCTGGCGCCTTCGGGTCGGCTTCCTCCCCCCGGGGCAGGGCCCCCTCCGCCGAGCCTCGATAATCCTCAAAGTCCGTCCGGCAGTTGGTAATCGCGTCCCACATGGAGAGGAACATGACCGTCAGGCTCCAGACGCTCCTGCCGGTCAGCCGCAGGCCGGAATCCTTCCAGTGGCCGAAGCGTTCGATCCGATTGATATATTCATCCGCCAGGTTGTAGCCTCCGGTAAATCCAACCGTCCCGTCCACCACGAGGATTTTCCGGTGATCCCGGTTATTCAGGCGGGTGGACAGAATGGGCAGATAGGGATTGAACACGGCACAGCGGATGCCCTTCTTCTGCAAATTCTTCCCGTAATGAGGCGGCAGGGTAAACATAGAGCCGAAATCATCGTAGATCAGGCGGATTTCAACCCCCTGTTCCGCCTTTTCAATCAGGATTTTCAGAATGGCATCCCACATTTCGCCCGGGGCGATGATAAAGTATTCCAGGAAGATAAAATGCTCCGCGGCGTTCAGCGCCTCCAGAATATCCGGAAACGCCTCGTCACCGACACAATAGTAATCCGCCGAGCCCTCGTAGATAGGATACCCGCAGGAATTTCGGATAAGCTCCGAGGTTTTCACCGCCTGCGGGATCTCCTCCCGCAGCCGGGCAGCGGCGTCCGGTTCCTCCCGGATCAAATCCTGACCCTTTTGGTCGATCATACGGAACCGGTGGTCCCGCTGATAAGCAATCCGATAGCCTCCCAGCAGCAGATACATCAGGCCGCCGAACAGCGGAAAGAGCAAAATCGGGACAAGCCAGGCGATTTTATAGGCCGACATACTTCGGTTGCAGATAATATAAATGGAAACGCCGAGGCTGATCAGGACACAGAGCAGGTAAAAATAGGAGAAGTAGGTGGAAAACCGCACGATCATCAGAACAATCAGCGCAATCTGGGCAAGCAGAAGCAGGGACACCAGCACCACCCGGTGCAGCAGGATGCTGACAATCCGTTTCAGGGAGATCTTCTCCCGACGCCTTTTCAGGGCCTCATTCCAGTTCCTATTTGACAACAACCGCGTCATCTCCTAACCATTCCCGAAGCTGATCCAGCATCGCCGGATGCAGCATGGCGGCTCCGCCCAAACGGCGGCCACTGTCCTCAATATAAAGGATCACCCGCTCAGTCCCCGGGAACATAAGAAACAGCTTGGATATTTTCTGAAACACAGGGACAGTCTGGGAGGGGATCTTTAAGTATAACTTCCTGCCCTCAGGGGCGATCCCCGGGGCCTGCACTGCGGGATTTTTGCCTGTCAAGCTCCTTACCTTGTCACACATAATTTGGGGCGCTTTCTCGTCCCGGACGGAGATGCGCCCCTCCGCAAAGACGGCGGTTCCCTCCTTCAGCAGATCGCCGCACTCCCCCAGGGTTCTGGAAAAGACCAGAAGCTCCACGTCTCCGGTGTCGTCCTCCAGAGTGACATAGGCCATCAGGGTGTTGCTCTTTGTGGTTTTCATCTTAGCGGAGGTGATTACCCCGGCCAGCGTGACCTTTTGGCCGTCCCGGAAGCGAACAGGGCCGTTTTCCCGTCTGAAGTCCGACATCATAGGGCCGATGGCCACAGCGTTTGCGCGTTTGACGAGCTCCCGATACTCATCCATGGGATGGCCGGACAGGTAGAGACCGGTGGTTTCCTTTTCCATCCGCATAAGCTCCTGGCGGGTGTATTCGGGAATATCCGGCAAGGGTACCTGGGAAATCGCCGCCCCTTCCGGAACGTCCAAGCTGCCAAACAGGTCAAATTGCCCTTCCAGATTCCGCTTCCGGCTGTCCGCAACGGAGTCCAGAATGGTTTCATACACCTGGATCAGCTGGGCCCGCTTGCAGCCCAGGGAATCGAAGGCGCCGCAGCGGATCAGGTTTTCCACCACCCGGCGGTTCAGGTCGCAGTCGTAGGCCCGCTCGCAGAACTCCTGAAAGCTGCGGAAGGGGCCGTTTTTCTCCCGCTCCCGGACAATGCCCTGAATCGCCCCCTGGCCCACTCCCTTGACGGCAACCAGGCCAAAGCGGATATTTCCCCCCTCCACGGTAAACTCCGCGCCGGAACCGTTGATATCCGGCGGCAGCAGCTTCAGGCCAAGTTCCCGGCACTCGGCAATATACTCCGCGACTTTGTCGCTGGACTCCAGCACACTGGTCAGCAGGGCGGCCATATATTCGCCGGGATAATAATACTTGAGATAGGCTGTGCGGTAGGCCACAATCGCGTAGCACACCGCGTGGGCCTTGTTAAAGGCGTAATTCGCAAAATCATAGATCTGGTCGTAGATGGCCTCCGCGACGGATTCCGGAATCCCGTTGGCAACAGCGCCGGGAATTCCCCGCTCGGCATCGCCGTGAACGAAGGCGGCCCGCTCCTTCACAATCTCCTTTTGTTTCTTCTTGGAGATCGCCCGGCGCACCATATCCGCCTGCCCCATGGAGTAGCCGCCCAGCTTGCGGAAAATCTCAATCACCTGCTCCTGATAGACGATACAGCCGTAGGTAACGGACAAAATCGGCTCCAGCGCGGGATGCAGATAGGAGATCAAGGACGGATCGTGCTTGCAGGCAACGAATTTCGGAATGGATTCCATAGGGCCCGGCCGGTACAGGGCGATGATGGCGGTCAGATCCTCAATAGACTGGGGCTTCAGGGAAACACAGACACCGGTCATTCCGGCGGACTCCATCTGGAACACACCGGAGGTTCTTCCCTCCGTAATCATCTGAAAGACTTTTTCATCGTCCTCCGGAGCGTTCGCCACAGAGAATCCGGGATTCTTCAGCCGGATCATCTTCTCCGCGTCATCCAGAACTGTCAGATTGCGCAGACCCAGGAAATCCATCTTCAAAAGGCCCAGTTCCTCCAGGGTGGTCATGATATACTGGGTCACCACAGAGTCATCGTTTTTGGCCAGCGGCACATACTCATGGACCGGCCGCCGGGTGATCACCACTCCGGCGGCGTGCTTGGAGGCGTGGCGGGGCATCCCCTCCAGCTTCATCGCCAGATCCAGCAGGTGGCGGATTCGCTCGTCCTGGTCATACTTTTCCTTTAGCTGCTTGGACAACTGGAGGGAATCCCGGATGGTGATATGCAGGGTGTTTGGCACCAGCTTGGCGATGGCGTCCACCTCGTTATAGGGAAAGTCCAGGGCGCGGCCCACGTCTCGAATGGCGTTTTTCGCCTGAAGGGTGCCGAAGGTGACAATCTGGGCCACATGATCGCTGCCGTACAGCTTCTTCACATAGTCGATTACCTCCTCCCGGCGGCGGACGCAGAAGTCGATATCAATGTCGGGCATGGAGACACGCTCCGGATTCAGGAAACGTTCAAAGTACAGGGCGTACTTCTTCGGGTCCACGTCCGTGATATCCAGGCAGTAAGATACCATGGAGCCTGCCGCCGATCCCCGGCCAGGGCCCACCGGAATGCCGCTCCTCTTGGCAAAGCCGATGAAGTCCGCCACGATGAGGAAATACTCCACAAAGCCCATGCGGGAGATCATATCCATCTCATAGTCCAACTGCTCCCGATACCCTGCGGGGTCGTTGGGATAGCGGCGGGCGTAACCCTCAACGCACAGCTTGCGGAAGTAGGTTTCCGCATCCATCCCATCCGGGCACTTAAATTCAGGCAAATGATATTTGCCAAACTGGAACTCCACATTGCAGAGATCCGCGATTTTTTGGGTGTTTTCCAAAGCCTCCGGCCAATCCGGAAACAGCGCGGCCATCTCCTCCTCGGACTTGATATAGAACTCATTCGTCTCAAAGCGCATACGGTTCGGATCATCCACCGTTTTGCCCATCTGAATACACATCAGGGTGTCCTGGATCTCGGCATCCTCCCTGCGCAGGTAATGGGCATCGTTGGTGGCCACCATCGGGATGCCGGTTTCCCGATGGAGCCGGTAAAGCCCCTGCAGGACAGTGGAATCCTCCTCCAGATGATGATCCTGCAGCTCCAGGTAATAGTGCCCCTCCCCGAACAGCTCCGCCATTTGGAGGGCGTGGGCCTTTGCCCGGTCATACTCCCCGGCCAGCAGCAGCCGGGGAAGCTCCCCGGCAAGACAGGCGGACAGGCAGATCAGGCCCCGGTGATGCTCCCGGAGCAGCTCCAGATCGATGCGGGGACGCTTATAAAAGCCGGTCAAATTGGCTTGGCTGACCATGTAGGACAGGTTTTTATAACCCTCCTCGTTCTCACAGAGCAGGATCAGGTGGCGGGCCTCCCCGTCCAGGTTCCGATCCCGGTCAAACCGGGTGCGGGGCGCCACATAGACCTCACAGCCGATGATGGGCTTGACCCCCTCCTCCAGACAGGCATGGTAAAAGTCAATGACGCCATACATCACGCCGTGGTCCGTGATCGCCACTGCGTCCTGGCCCAGTTCCTTGACCAGCCGGGCAAGCTCCTTGATCCGGCAGGCCCCGTCTAAAAGGGAAAACTCGGTATGAACGTGCAAATGAACGAAAGACATAGACAACACCTCCGTGGTCTTAAGGATGCGCTCAACAGCGGGCCAGCAAGATTGCGGCTCCCGCCAGCGCGAACAGGAACCCGGTAGCGCGGAGAAAGATGCCGAGGGCAAGGGGAAACTCCTCGTCCCCTTGCCGCGCTTTTCGGGGGGACGGATTCCGCTGCCCGGTGAAATTGATTTTTTTCAGCTTGTCCAGGCGCTTCCTTGGCAGCAGCGCCCTGGGAAAAAGCATGGAAACCACGCCGACCAGGACAAGGATTCCACCGGCCAGTTCTTCCGCGTGAACGGAACTCCATTCCATTGATTCATCCTCCTGTCCGGCTCAGTTCCATCAGCTTCTTCAGGCGGTGATTGAACGCGGATTTGGTCACCGGCGGGTCACACATCTCCGCCAGCTGGGCAAGGCTCAGCTCCGGGTTATCCCGGCGCAGGACGGCGGCCTCCTTCAGCTTTTGGGGCAAATGGTTCAGGCCGATCTCCTCCTCGATCTTGCGGATGGCCAGCAGCTGTTCCCGGGCGGCGGCCACGACCTTGTCCACGTTGGCGATGTCGCAGTTGGAGCGGCGGTTTGCCTTGTTGACCACGTTCTTATCCAGCTTCGCGTTGATCACCTCCATGCCGGCCACGGGAGCGCCCAGAGCGGTGAGCAGATCCGCGATCTCCTCGCTCTGCTTGAAATAGACAATGTAATTGCCCTTTCGGGTGGCCAGGCGGCCCCGGAAGCCACATTCCTCCATCAGGCTGTAAAGCTCCCGGCTGACAGAACCATGGCTGGTGCAAAACTCCAAGTGATAGCTCTTGGTGGGGTCGGTCACGGACCCCCCCGCCAGAAACGCCCCCCGCAGGAAGGCCAGCCGGGATTCCGTATCCTCCAGGAGGCCAAAGTTGATATGGAGGGCGGGAGAGGAACTGGGCTCCCAGCCGCAGGCCCCCGCCATCGCAGCTAACTGAACCGGGTCATTCAGCACGAAAATATACCGCCCCACATGGCCGGCCTCCGGCTGGCGGGTGAAGCCGGTTCCAAATGCCTTCTGAAACAGCTTTGGAATCCTGGCGGCAAAGGGGGCAGATTGGGTCATGATGCGCAGCTCGCTCTGGGTAAACGAGCTGCAAAACAGCAGGATGCCGTAAGCCTGCGCCAGGCAGAGGCCCCGCTTTTTGGGCCAGGCTCTGCATATTTCGTCCTTGACCTGACTGGAATAGGACACCGTTCTCCCCTCCCTCCTATCATTGATTTCCCCGTTTAGAGTTACAGCACCTTGACCTCCAACTCCAGGGAAACGCCAAACTTTTTCAGAACCTCCGACTGAACGGCTTCGGTCAGCGCAAGCACATCCGCGCAGGTTGCGCCGCCGCGATTGATGACAAAGCCCGCGTGTTTTTCGGACACCTGCGCGCCGCCCACTCTGCGCCCCTTCAGGCCGCAGTCCTCAATCAGGCGCCCGGCATAATGGCCTGGGGGCCGCTTGAAGGTCGAGCCCGCGCTGGGATATTCCAGGGGCTGGCTGGCCCGGCGCCTTGCGGCCAGATCATCCATGCGGGCGCGAATCCGCGCCGGGTCGCCGGAGGCCAGTTCCACCGTGACGGAGAGGATCACATACATCCCGCCGTCAAAGCAGGAATGGCGATAGCCAAAGTCCAGTTCCTCCCCTGTCTTGGTAACCCGGCGGCCATCCGGTGTCAGGCAGGAAGCTCCGGTCACAATGTCCTTTAATTCCCCGCCGTAGGCACCGGCGTTCATCACCGCGCCGCCGCCGATGGTGCCGGGAATACCGTGGGCAAATTCCATACCGGTTAGCCCGGCATCCAGGGCGGCCATCGCCGCTTTCGCCATGGTACAGCCCGCACCGATGGTCAGGCGGTTGCCCTCTGCCCTGATTTCAGTCAGGTTTTTGGTGCAGATCACCACCCGGTCAAGCCCCTCGTCAGGGGCCAGCACGTTGCTGCCGTTGCCCAGGATCAGAGGAACCTCCCCATCCCCGGCACACTGCTCCAGGACTGCGGCCAGCTCTTCCTCGCTCTTTGGGAAAGCCATCCAGCGGGCAGGCCCGCCGATGCGGAAGGTGGTGTGGGCAGACAGGGGTTCCCCGGCCCTCAGATCCAGGCCCGGACAGCGGGATAATAGTTTTTCTGAATTCATATCATAAACCTCAAAGGAAGGATAGTGGATCGCGTATGAAGCGGATTTAAGTAGTATAACACGAAGGGGCGGAAAATTGAATCCTTTGTGCGAAAAAAAGCTGAATCAACCGCCAAGGGTGTTCCCTAAGCTCCCGCTGATGGAATCGGGCCTTTCCCGTCTGCACAGGAGCAGCCTGCGCAGCGCGTCAACATCCTCCGCCACGGCGATGGCACCGGCCTGCTCCAATTCCTCCCGGCTGCCATAGCCGAAGGAAACGCCAATGCCATCCATATAAAATCTCTTTGCGCCAAGAATATCATACGCCCGATCCCCAATCATAACGGCATCGGATGGATCGGAGATCCCCTCCCGGCCCAGGGCATAAGCGATCACTGCGGATTTTGTCCCCCGGCTGGCATCCATGGTGGCCCCGGCCACGCAGTCAAAATACCGGTTCAGCCCAAAGTGTTCCAGAATCCGGACGGCAAACTCCTCCGGCTTGGAGGTGGCCACCACCAGGCGCTTTCCGGCCCGCTTCAGGTCGGCCAGCAGTGTCTCCATCCCGTCATAGACGGTACACTCAAAAATGCCGGTGTCCCGATAATATTCCCGGTACTTGGCCACGGCATCCTCCGCCTGCTCCGGAGAAAAGCCGTAAATGCGCCGGAAGGAGTCCCGCAGGGGCGGGCCGATAAAGGGATACAGACTGCGGCGATCCTTCACCGCGATCCCGTATTTTTCCAGGGCATAGGCCACGGACTTGGTGATCCCCTCGCCGGGATCTGTAATTGTTCCGTCCAGATCGAACAGAAGCGTTGGATAGTCTTTCATTTCCATTCCTCTTTTCTAAGGAAGCTCTGATT
>CAYSNK010000065.1:0-8128 GCA_964432375.1 uncultured Oscillospiraceae bacterium
ATCTGACCAACGTGATTGCCATCGACCAGTCCCCCATTGGCCGCACTCCCCGCTCCAACCCGGCGACCTATACCGGCCTGTTCGGTGACATCCGGGAGCTGTTTGCCGCCACCCAGGACGCGAAAAGCCGGGGCTACACCTCCGGCCGCTTCTCCTTTAACGTCAAGGGAGGCCGCTGCGAAGCCTGCCAGGGGGACGGCCTCCTCAAAATTGAGATGCACTTCCTCCCCGATGTGTATGTCCCCTGCGAGGTCTGCAAGGGCAAGCGCTATAACCGGGAGACGCTGGAGGTCAAGTATAAGGGCAAGAGCATTGCCGACGTGCTGGAAATGACCGTGGAGGAGGCCCTGGACTTCTTCTCCGCCGTCCCCAAGCTGCAAAACAAGCTGCAAACCCTCTATGACGTGGGCCTGGGCTATGTCAGCCTGGGGCAGTCCTCCACCACTCTGTCCGGCGGCGAGGCCCAGCGGGTCAAGCTGGCAACCGAGCTTTCCAAGCGCTCCACCGGCTCCACCTTCTATATTTTGGACGAGCCTACCACCGGCCTGCACACCGCGGACGTGCATCAGCTGGTGGATGTGCTCCAGCGCCTGGTGGACGGCGGCAACACGGTGCTGGTCATCGAGCACAACCTGGACGTGATCAAAACCGCCGATTACCTGATCGACCTGGGGCCGGAGGGGGGCGCGGGGGGCGGCAGCATCGTCTGTACCGGCACTCCGGAGCAGGTGGCCCAATGTCCGGCGTCCTACACCGGCCAATACCTGAAGGCCATGCTGGAATCCCCCCGGGAGCCCTGAATTTCCGCTTGTCAGCCGCCCCTGTCCTATGTTAGAATAAAGGGGCGGCAATGGGAACCGCAATTAACATGAATTTACATTTTCAAAGGAGTTTGCATCCATGGCCTGGTTTACCAGTACGCTGGCCGGAAAATATCTATTGACCCTGCTCCTGGCAATGGTGCCGGTGGCGGAGCTCCGCGCCGCCATTCCTTTCGGCGTGGCCCTGGGCATCCCTGTGCCCCACGCGGTTCTGCTGAGCATGGTGGGCAACCTGATCCCCGTCCCCTTTATCATCATCTTCATCCGCCGAATCTTCAGCTCTATGCGCCGCTGGAGTTCCCGTCTGGACCGGCTGGTCACCCGGCTGGAAAACCGCGCCCATCTCAAGGGCCACACCGTCACGAAATACGGCTTTATCGGCCTCTGCATCCTGGTGGCCATCCCCCTGCCCGGAACCGGAGCCTGGACCGGCGCGCTGGTGGCCGCCCTGCTGGATATGCGCCTGAGCAAGGCTATGCCCGCCATCGTTTTGGGGGTCTGCATTGCCGCAGCCATCGTCACCTGCGTGACCTACGGGGTTACGGCCCTCCTGTAGCCGACGCACCACTTCCGCCTTCCCGTCATAGACTGGGGCGGAGGTGGTTTCATGTCTGCGCCGGATTGTTTGATCGCGCTGTTTGCCGCCATCGGCATCCTGGCCGTCTTGTGGCTTGTGATTGGAAAAATTCTCTCCCCCGCCCCCGCCGTCCCCTCCGGCCTGGTTGAGGTGCTTCCCGCCTCCGGAGATGGCCGCCGGATGGAGGGGCAGGTTCGCTCCATTCTGTGGCAGAATGCCTGCCAGGGCATCTCCTGCCCGCTGATCCTGGCGGACTGCGGGTTGGATGCCGAGGGGCTGAAGGCCGCCGGCTGCCTGCTCCGCCGCTGGCCGGCCCTTCAGCTCTGCAAGGCGGAGGAACTGGGTCCGCTGCTGCGCCGGAGGGACAGCTCTCCCGCAAATTGACTGCTTTTACGAAAGAGGGTGACACCATGTCTGACCCCGAGGAACGGGATTCCCTGGATGGGACGGTAGACGCCGTCATCTATCAGAACGAGGAGAACGGCTACACCGTTCTCCGGCTGGAGCAGGAATCCGAACGCTATACCGTGGTGGGCTGTATGCCCGGCGTGGCCGCCGGTGAGGAGATCTGTGTCACCGGAAGCTGGACGCGCCATCCCACCTTCGGCCCTCAGTTCAAGGCCGAAACCATTGAGCGGAGGATTCCCTCCACCACCAAGGCCATCTTCAATTACCTGTCCTCCGGCATTGTCAAGGGCATTGGCGCCATGACCGCCCGGCGGATCGTGGACGCCTTTGGGGAGGACTCCCTGGACATCATCGAGCGCCACCCCGACCAGCTTGCCTCCATCAAGGGCATCAGCAGGAAGAAGGCGGTGGAGATCAGCGCCAATTTCCGGCAGCAGGCCGGTATGCGGCACCTGATGGAGTTCCTGACCCGGCACGAACTGCCGGTTTCTCTGGGCACCGCCCTGTGGCGGCAATTCGGCCAGGACGCGCTGACCATCATCCAGACCAATCCCTATCTGCTGGCAGGCGAGCCTTACCGGGTGCGCTTCGCCGCTGTTGACGCCCTGGCCCTGTCCCTGGGAATCGGGGCGGAGGACGCCATGCGGGCGGAGGCCGGCGTGGTCTTTGAGCTTTCCCACAACCTGGGGAACGGCCATGTGTTTCTGCCCGCAGGCAAGCTGATTCCCGCCTCCTGCAAGCTGCTGGGCCTGCCGGAGGAGCCCATCTCCCAGGCTCTGGACAGCCTGGTGGAGCAGGGGCGCGTCGTCCGGGAGGGCATCGCGGGGGAGGACGCCTGCTATCTGACCAGCCTGTACCACGCCGAGACGGAGGTGGCCGGCAGGCTGGCTGAAATGGCCCGCCGGGAGCTGCGTCCGCCGGAGGACATCGGCGGGATCATCCGCCGCATTGAAAAGGAGCAGCGCATCCAATACGCCCCCCAGCAGCGGGAGGCTGTGGAGCTGGCCGCCACGCGGCAGGTCATGCTGCTGACCGGCGGCCCGGGCACCGGCAAGACCACCTCCCTGCGGGGCATTTTGGAGCTTTTCAGCGCCATCGGCCTGAAAACAGCCCTGGCCGCCCCCACCGGGCGGGCCGCGAAGCGGCTGGGCGACCTCTGCGGCACCGAGGCCACCACCATCCACCGCCTGCTGGAAACCGGCTTTGACAGCGAAACCGGCGAACTGGCCTTTTGCAGGAACGAGGCCAACCCCCTGGACGTGGGCGCGGTCATCGTGGACGAAACCTCCATGGTGGATCTCCCCCTGATGGACGCGCTCCTGGCGGCGCTGAAGGGGGACTGCCGCCTGGTGCTGGTGGGGGACCCGGATCAGCTGCCTTCGGTGGGCCCCGGCAATCTGTTTGCCGACCTGATCCGGAGCGGCGCCATCCCTGCGGTCCGCCTGACCGAAATCTTCCGCCAGGCCCAGCAGTCCGACATTGTGATGAACGCCCACAGCGTCAACCAGGGCCGCCTCCCCGTCCTCAGCAACAAGGCCACCGGCGACTTTTTCTTTATGCGGAGGCCGGATTCCCGGCGGGCGGTGGAGACCATTGTGGAGCTGTGCAAGACCCGGCTGCCGGAGCGCATGGGCATCCCCGCCGATCAGATCCAGGTGCTCTCCCCCACCCGGAAGTTTGACACCGGCACCCGGAACCTGAACATCGCCCTGCAAGCGGCGCTGAATCCCCCTGCCCCGGGGAAAAACGAGCGGAAGTACGGCTCCTTCACCTACCGGGAGGGGGATCGGGTCATGCAGATCAAGAACAACTACGATATTATGTGGCGGGAAAAGAACCGGCAGCGGGGCGGCATGGGCATCTTCAACGGCGATGTGGGCTTTATCGAATCCATTGACCCCCGGGGGGAGACCATCCTGGTGAACTTTGATGACCGCATGGTGGAATACACCCCCGATTTGCTCAACGAGCTGGAGCCTGCCTTTGCCATGACGGTACATAAATCCCAGGGCAGCGAATACCGGGCAGTGGTGCTGGCCGCCCTGGACGGGGCGCCCATGCTCCTCTCCCGGGGCGTGCTCTACACCGCCATCACCAGGGCCAAGGAGCTGCTCGTCATCGTGGGTGACGAGCAGGTTGTGGCCCGGATGTGCGCCAACAACCGCCAGGCCCGGCGGTATTCCGGCCTGCGGGCGCGGCTGGCCCGCCTATGATCCGTCCCATCCGCGCCGAAAGCGATCAGGTTGGGATAATATAAAAACACGCAATCAGGGAACCTCTGATGATGGCCGGCGGAGAAGGGCCGCTGTCCAGCCGCAGAGGATCGATCCGGAGTTTCCCTGAGAAGAACACGGAGGAATTTTACATGAACCGCTATGAACAGGAATACCATGACAAGCTGGTGACCATTGAGGAAGCGCTGTCCCATATCAAGACCGGCGATGTGATCGCCACCTCGCAGTGCGCCAATGAGCCCACCGCCATTTTTGACCAGATGCACACCCTCCGGGGGAAAATCGGCCCGGTGCGGATGTACGGCCCCATGTGTTTCCTGCCCCATCCCTTTATGCAGGACCCGGTCTATCGGGATACGTTTGATATCGACGTGGCCTTCCTGATGGGTGACACCCGGCGGAGCCGGGAGGCCGGGGCGCTGCAATACTACCCCACGGATCTGCACAACGGCCCCAGCCGCTGGATGAGCGTCAACGGCTGCAACGTGTTTATCACCGCCGCCACCCCCATGGATTGCCACGGCTATTTCAAGATCCCCCTGTGCCTGATCCATGAAAAGGAGTTTCTGGAGGCCGCCGACCTGGTGATCGTCCAGGTGAATCCCAAGCTGCCCCACGTCTGGGGGGATACGGAAATGCACATTTCCGATGTGGACTACATTGTGGAGGCGGAAACGGAGCTGCCCTATCTGCCCGAAAGCCAGCCCGGGGAGCGGGATATGGTGATCGGCGGCTATGTGGCGGAGCAGATACACGATGGGGACTGCATCCAACTGGGCATTGGGGGCATTCCCGACGCTGCGGCCCTCTCCCTGATGGACAAGCACGACCTGGGCGTTCACTCCGAAATGCTGACCAACTCCATGGTGACCCTGCTGGAGGCCGGCGTGATCACCGGCAAGAAAAAGTCCATCCATCGGGGAAAAATCGTGGGCACCTTCGCCTATGGCACACAGAAGCTCTACGACATGATGGATAACAACCCCGGCGTGCAGCTTCTGCGGGGCAGCTATGTCAACGACCCCTGGGTGGTGGCCAAGAACGACAACTTCATCTCGGTAAATTCCTGCCTTTCCGTGGATCTGACCGGCCAGGTTTGCTCGGAGTCCATCGGCTCCCGCCAGTATTCCGGCACCGGCGGTCAGTCAGATATGGCGGTGGGGGCCAGCCATGCCAAGAATGGCCGCAACATCATCGCGGTTCCCGCCACCAAGAAGGGCGGCACGATCTCCAGCATCACCGCCAGCCTTGCCCCCGGCTCGGTAGTCAGCCTCAGCCGCAATGAGGTGGACTGTATCGTGACCGAGTACGGCATCGCCTGGATCAAGGGACGCAACGTGCGCCAGCGGGTGGAAAACCTGATCGCCGTGGCCGCGCCGGAATTTCGGGCCCAGCTGCGGGCGGAAGCGGATAAGCTGCGGCTGTGGTGAGAAGCCGGAGCATAGCAAAGCCGGGAAAATCGCGAATAAAATACCCATGCGGGATGTACCTCCGCCGGAAAAGGAGTTACATCCCGCATGGGTTTTTATTCTGTCTCAGGCCACGGGCGCCACGGCAGCGCCGATTGCGGCCACAGCAGCCTTGGCAGCGGAGGCGGCGTCCTCGGTGTACAGGTCGGCGCCAATCTCATCGCAGAAGCTCTGGGAGATGGGGGCGCCGCCCACCATGACCTTCACCCGGTCACGGATGCCGGACTTCACCGCCAGATCCACCACCCGGCGCATCTCCTGCATCGTGGTGGTCAGCAGGGAGGAGCAGGCAATGATGTCGCAGTGCTGCTCCTCGGCAGTCCGAACAAAGGTCTCGGCGGAGACGTCCACCCCCAGGTCAATGACCTCCAGGCCGCTGCCCTCCATCATAATCTTCACCAGGTTCTTGCCGATGTCGTGCATATCCCCCCGGACTGTGCCCAGGCAGACCCGCCCGGCGGAGGCGGTGGCCTTGCCCACCAGATAGGGCTTCAGGATTTCCATCGCGGCGGTCATGCAGCGGGCTGCCAGCAGCATTTCCGGCACGAATACCCGGTTGGCGGTGAAGTCCTCCCCCAGTTGGGTCATGCCGGCCAGCAGGCCCTCCGAAAGGATGGTCTGGGCGGCAATTCCCTGCTCCAGGGCCTCCCGGCACAGCTTCAGCACCCGCTTCTTCTGGCCCTTTTGCAGGGCTGCGGAGACGCGGCCGAGAATGTCGGCGCCGTCCTCCTCCGCCCCGGCTGCTGCGGCGGAAGCCGCGGCGGGGGGAGCGGCGGGATTGCGGCGGGCGGGGAAAGCCGGGCGGTAACTGGGCAAATGGAGGATGCTGTTATACGCCTCGATCTCGCTGTTAATTACGGGGTCTACCTGGGGGAATACGGTGCCGGGGGCGCCGTAGGTGATGGAGGGGATAAAGTGGCCCCCGGGAGAGCAGCTCTCCAAAAGCGCCCGGACATAGGCGCGGATCTCCGGCTCCTCCGCGTCCGCCCGGTCGATGGCGGCGCCCACGCCGCCCATCAGGGCCATACGGCCCCGGAGCTGCCGCTGCAGGGCGGGAATGTTGTTCTCCGGGAGGACGCCCTGCCAGGCTTGAATCCCGATCTCAACCATGTCCTCCACAATGGGCACCAGATAGGAGTCCGCGTGGTGAATCGCCACCACCCCTTGGGAGCGGAGATAGGAATAGAAGCGGCGATAGGGTTCCTTGAAGAACTCCCGCCACATATCCGCCTTCATAAACAGGGCATCCTTGGTGCCCCAGTCGTCGTGGGAGAGGATGGCGTCAGGGTGCAGGTTCTCAATGACCAGCCTGGCATAAGTCAGGCGATAGTCGAGGATATACTCGATCAGCTCGTGCATTTCCCGGGGGTGCTCATAGAGGTTGGTCAGCGTGTCCTCAAAGCCCATCAGGAAGTGGCACTGCTCAAAGATGCCGGTGCCCATCAGGATCGTGGCCAGCTTTCCCTTCCTGCGGGCCTTCTCAGCCTCGGCCCGGGTGCGCTCCCAGCCCTGGGAACAGTTTGCCGCCAGATCCGGGGCGTGGACATAGTCCCGCCAGCGGGTGATATCCGGGCAGACCTTCGTCTCCTCGGTGATGTGGGGCATGGCGCCGGGGGCATCCTCCGGGAAAAGGATTGTGGTGCCCCAGCGGTCAACCGAGGTCGTGCCCGGGGCGCGGTTGCCCCGCAAATAAGCGTCCATCGGATTGTCAAAGAGAATGTAAAGGGCCTCGTACTGCTTCAGTTGGCGGTCGGGCCGCCCGTCAGGTTTCAGATTTTCCAGAAATAACTCGGCGGGTGTCATCATGTGGATCACTCTTTTCTCAGGGAATCAGCCTATCAGGATGCAGGCTGTGTAGGTGATGGTTTTCGGGCCATAATAGTAGGGCAGGCCGGACTGGCGGCAGACATCGCTGACAAGCAGGCCGCAGGCTTCCATAGAGGGGAACACCCGGTCGGGGAACCGGCAGGGCCGGTCCGGGTAGGTGCATTTGCGGCAGCGGGTGCAGCTTCCGGCGGCCAGCGGCAGGCAGTCCGGAAAGAGCTGCCTGGTCTGGCGGGCCAGGGTGTCGAATCGGGCCTTGTGGAGGGATTCCCCCGCCCGGATCGCCTCCAGGTCAAATTCGTCCTCCATGGCGGCGGTGGACTGCACCAGGATTCCCCGGCGATAGCGGCGCAGCCGTGCGCCCAGTTCCTCCAGGGTGCCGCAGGCCGGGGGGCAGCTCCAGCTACGGCCATAGGCCCCGCAGCGGTTGGCGGCGCACATAGCCCGTACCTCCGGCAGGGGAACCAGGGCGGCCATATTCAGGGGCCCAATGTGGGAGAACCCGATCTGTTCCGCCAGCGAGGTCAATTCTGAAATGGACAAACCGTTCTTCCCTCCCGGAAAAGGGACGCTCTGACATAGCCGACAGGCTCCGGCGGCGCGGCTGATCTCTGAGGAAAGGAATGGATCAGCGCATCCTATCAGAGGTTCCAAATAATTTCCTTGACAGGCCGGGCCCGGCAAGTGTATCATAATTTCACGCATAGGGCACCGCCGGATGGGAAAGCGCCCGAGGCATGGGAATTAAATCAGAGCTTCTCTTGATGATTCTTACTGTGGGGCGGAGTTTCACAG
>CAYSNK010000066.1:0-8087 GCA_964432375.1 uncultured Oscillospiraceae bacterium
GTATCTGGCCGGCATCCCCGGCTACGAGAAGTGCCCCCGCTTCGAGCGCGAGCACGTCGATCCCTCCGCTATGCTGGCGAAGTTCGATGCTGCAAAGGCCGCAAAGCAGGCTAAGGCATAAGCAAGCGGAAATTCTACCCCCTGCGCCACGCGCAGGGGGTAGGGTAGTGTCACTGTCTGCGGGACGGTGACCAGAAAATTCTAACTAGGAGTGATAATCATGGCTCACATGAACCGTAAGATCGGCATTCCTTCCTTTGACATGACCGGCAAGACCGCCATTATCACCGGCGGCACCCAGGGCCTGGGCTTCGGGATTGCCTGCGCGCTGGCTGCTTATGGTGCGAATGTTGTCATCACCGCCCGTACCGTGGCAAAGGTGGAGGACGCTGCCGCCGATCTGAATGAAAATTACTGCAAGGGCGGCCGTGCGCTGGGGATTCCCGCCGACTCCTCCAAGCAGGAGAGCGTGAAGGAAGTGATCGCCAAGACCGTGGCGGAGTTTGGCTCCCTGGATATCCTGGTGAACAACGCCGGGATCGCCGGCGACACCGCCCTGATCGTTGAGACCCGGGAGGGCCGCAAGGAGTATACCGTTGAAAACTTCCGCAAGGTTGTGGAGACGAACCTGACCGGCACCTTTATGTTCTGCCAGGAGGCCGCCCGGCAGATGATCAAGCAGAACGCCGAGAACGGCAAGAAGGGCGGCCGCATCATCATCACCTCTTCCGTGGGCGGCTTTATCGGCGGCAAGGGCGTTGTGGGTTATGGCGCTTCCAAGGCGGCCTGCCTGTCCCTGGCCCGCACCATGGCAAACAACTTCGGCCGCGAGAACATCACGGTCAACTGCATCTGCCCCGGCTATGTCGTCACTCCTCTGAACGAAGAGTTCTTCATCGACGCCGAGGGCAACCAGACCCCGTACTACAAGCAGCAGGCCAAGGCCACCTCTGTCCGCCGCCTGGGCACCATTGAGGAGATCGCGGGCCCTGTCCTGGCGATGTGCTCTGATTCTTTCAGCTATATGACCGGCACTTATCTCCTTGTGGACGGCGGCCAGTCCATCCCCGCTGAATAAAGATTAGTTAGAAGGAGTTGTTTCCGATGGAATTTGCAAACATTATCTACACCGTCGATGATGGGATCGCCACAATCAAGCTGAACCGCCCCAAGGCTCTGAACGCGCTGAACTCCGAGATTAACAGGGATATCATGGCCGCAATCGAGCTGGTCAAGGCGGATTCCTCTGTTCGCGTCCTGATCCTGACCGGTTCTGAAAAGGCTTTTGCCGCTGGCGCAGATGTAAAGGAAATGGCGGAGGCAACTCCCCGCTATGCCCGTGAATTCTCCGGCCTGGCCATTGAAATCAACAACATCCTGGAGTCCATGCCCATCCCCACCATCGCGGCCGTCTGCGGCTTCGCCTTCGGCGGCGGGTTTGAGATGCCCCTGGCCTGCGACTTCCGGGTGGGCGGCCCCCGCACGGTTCTGGCGTTCCCCGAGTGCGGCCTGGGCATCATCCCCGGCGCCAACGGCTGCGCCCGGGCCACCGCCCTGGTCGGCGCTGCGAAGGCCAAAGAGCTGGTCATGCTGTCCGACCCGGCGCACCCCATCACCGGTCAGGAAGCCTATGAGATGGGCCTGCTGAACTGGTACGTCACCGGTGATGCGGAGCTGGACGCCGCCGCCGCTGCCGCCAAAAAAGCGTTTAAGGCCGGGAAGAAGGCCGGCGCTGAGAACCTGGACGAGCTGAAGGCCGCGAACAAAGCCGCCGATGCCGCCGCTGCCCGGGCCGAGTATGACGCCATTTACGGCAAGGCCGTTGAGATCGCCAACCGTCTGAAGGCCCGCCCCGCCTGCGCGCTGGCTTCCGCCAAGATCGCCATCAACAAGGCCGCCATCGAAACCGTTGCCGCAGGCAAGGCCACGGAGACGACGGAGTTCACGCTGCTGTTCAACACCCATGACCAAAAAGAGGGAATGGCCGCGATGATCGAAAAGCGTCCCGCCGTATTCACAAACAACTGATTGGGAAAGCACCGGTGCCTGCCTCCGGGCAGGCACTCCGGGCGTCTGAAATCGGGAAGAAATTCCCGCGAAATAAATATTTTAGGAGGAAATACTACCATGGCTATTGAAACCATCGCCGTTCTGGGCGCTGGCCAGATGGGTTCCGGCATCGCACAGATCGCCGCCACCAACGGCTACAAGGTCATCATGCGCGACATCAAGCAGGAGTTCTGCGACAAGGGTGTCAGCACCATCAAGAAGGGGCTGGATCGTCAGGTCGCCAAGGGAAAGACCACCCAGGAGGCTGCCGACGCGATTCTGGCCAACATCTCCACCTGCGTGGATCTGGCTGATGTGGCCCCTGCGGACTTTGTGATCGAGGCTGTTCCCGAGATCATGAGCCTGAAGCAGGACACCTTTAAGCAGCTGGGCGAGATTTGCAAGCCCGACGCGATCCTGTGCACCAACACCTCTTCCATGTCCATCACGGAGATCACCGGCGGCTGCAAGAACCCCGAGCGCTGCATGGGGATGCACTTCTTCAGCCCCGTCTATGCCATGAAGCTGGTGGAGATGATTAAGGCTGAGGCCACCTCCGAGGAAACGGTTGCCGCCGTTCGCGAGGTTTCCGCGAAGATGGGCAAGGTCGCCGTCCTCTGCAAGACCGACACCCCGGGCTTTATTGTCAACCGCTGCCTGTTCGCCTTTATGCTGGAGGCTGTCCACGAGTATGAGGACGGCGTTGCCACCATCGAGGATATCGACACCGCCATCAAGCTGGGCCTGAACCACCCCATGGGCCCCTTCGAGATGATGGATCTCTCCGGCCTGGACACCTTCCCCCATGTCACCGAAATCCTGGAGAAGCTGCCCGTCACCACCTGGGCCGCTCCCAAGGCCGTTCAGGACAAGATCGCCGAGGGCAAGTTTGGCCGCAAGTCCGGCGAGGGCTGGTATAAGTACAACTGATCGGCGCCGCCCTGATCGAATCTAATTATCTAAGGATGTGTTTACAATGGCTAAGACCATTATTACCGCCGCGTTGACCGGCGCTATCACCCCTCATGGCTATGATGTGCCTGAGACTCCCGAAGCAATCGCAAAGTGCGCCTATGAGTGCTGGCAGGCCGGCGCATCCGTCGTACATCTGCACATGCGCGATGACCAGGGCGCCGGTGTTATGGACCCTGTGAAGTTCTATCAGACCATCAGCATCCTGCGCAACGAGTATCCCGACTGCGATGTGATCGTGAACTGCACCTCCTCCGGCGACAACCGCGTTTCCGACGACTCCCCCTATGGCAATGCCGTCCGGGTTCTGCACCACGCAAACGTCCCCGGCATTGAGATGGGCACCTTTGACGCCGGTTCCTTTAACTGGGGCATCCCCGGCGGCGTGTTCCATAACTCCCCCTCCATGCTGACCGACCTGGGCTATCTGTACCAGGAGCGGGGCATCAAGCCGGAGTTTGAGATCTTCGACCTGGGTATGCTGCGGGCTGTCGGCGTGTATTGGAAGAAGGGCATTGTCAAGGCCCCCCTGCACTTCCAGTTCTGCCTGGGCGTTGTAGGCGGCCTGGCCGCCACCCCTCACGATTTGCAGCTGCTGGTGGACGAGATGGTTCTGATGCAGGGCCGGGGGGATCTGCCCCAGGAATGCACCTGGTCCGCGTTCGGCATCGGCAAGGGCCATCTGCCCGTCATGTTTGCTGCCCTGGCTAACGGCGGCTCTATCCGTGTGGGCATGGAGGACAACGTCGTCTATGGCCGCACCGCCGACGGCAAGAAGATCATGGCGACCAACCTGATGCTGGTTCAGCGCGCGGCTCGGGCTGTGGAAGCCTATGGCAACGAAGTTGCCACCCCCGCCGAGGCCCGGGAGATCCTGGGACTGAAGCCCCTGGATCTGGCCGCTGTTCAGGCTGCCCTGGCAGAGGTCACGGTGGAGCAGCTGGAGGCGAAGAAGGCTGAGGCCGGTGAGAAGTACGGCACCACCTACTTCGCGGCAAAGGGCATGGGCTGATTCCGGTTCATCTCTGATTGATTGACAGGGAGCGGCTTGTTTATTTGACGTTCACCGGATATGGCCGCGGGTTTTGCCTGCGGCCATATCTGCATGAGAGATTTTCTGCAATTTTCCCGGATAATTTTGAGTTTATGTTTTGAGGTGATACACATGAAGCTAGATGAAATTAAAACCGTAGCCGGGATCGGCGGCGGTGTGATCGGCGGCAGCTGGGCTGTCCTCTTCGCAATGAAGGGCTATCCTGTGAATCTGTATGACATCAACGATGCCTGCATTGAAAACGACAAGAAAACCATTGAAAAGAACCTGGCATTTTTGGCGGAAAACGGCGCCATCGCGGATGTCGATGCCGTCAGCGCCCTCATTCACTATACCACCAGCATGGAGGAGGCCGTCAAGAGCGCGCAATTCATTCAGGAGAGCGGCCCGGAACGGCTGAACATCAAGCACAGTATGCTGGCTTCCATCGAGGAGTTTGCCCCGGTTGACGCGGTGATCGCCACCTCCGCCTCCGGCCTGCCCCTGGGCCAGATCACGGAGAACGCGGTTCATCCCGAGAGATGCGTAGGCGGGCACCCCTATAATCCCCCCCATCTGATTCCCCTGGTGGAGATCACCAAGACCGAGAAAACCGACCCTGCCAACGTTGAACTGGCCAGACAGTTCTATCAGAAGCTGGGCAAGGAGCCGGTTGTCCTGCAAAAGGACTGCCCGGGCTATATCTGCAACCGCCTTCAGTTGGCAGTGTTCCGTGAAATGGTGGATCTGGTGGAGCGCGGCGTCTGCACCGTGGAGGAGGCTGACAAGGCGCTGACCTTTGGCCCCGCGATCCGCTGGGCGATCTTCGGCCACAATATGATTATGCAGTTGGGCAATAAGGACGGCATTTCCGGCATGATGGATATGCTGGACGGCGGCTTTAACCTCTGCGGCGATATTGCGAACTGGACCAAGATTCCCGCCACTTATAAGGAAAAGGGCCAGGCCGGCGTGTATGAGGAGATGAAAAACTTCTCTGATGAGATCGGCCATACCAATGAGGAGTGCGCTCAGTACAGAGATAAGATGCTGATTGAGATCCTGAAGCTCCATCACAAGTTCTAAAATACGACGAGGGGCTGGAAAAAGCAGCGATAAAATAGTCTGCGGTTCACGAGAATGGGCCGCAGACTTTTTCAGCGGGAAACGGCTGAACCGGCGGAGGCTCCGGACGCAGGGCGCCGGCGGCCCGTTTGTGAGATGCAGCGAGGGAATGATGGATGAAGTATCGAATTTTAATTGTCGAGGATGACGCCGGCATTGCGGACGCCATGCAAACCCGAATCCAGCAGTGGGAGCTTGAGGCGCGTAAGGTGCGGAATTTTCACAATGTCATGGCGGAGTTCGGGAAATACCAGCCCCATCTGGTGCTTCTGGATATTACGCTGCCCTTTTTCAATGGCTATCACTGGTGCAGTGAGATCCGCCGGGTGTCCAAGGTGCCGGTTATTTTTATCTCCTCCGCCTCAGACAACATGAACATTGTCATGGCCATGAATCTGGGGGCGGACGATTTTATTGCCAAGCCCTTCGATGGAGACGTCCTGATCGCCAAGCTCCAGGCCATGCTGCGCCGCGCCTATGACTTTGGCGGCACGATGCCGGTGCTGGAGCACCGGGGGGCGATGCTGAACACCGGCGACGGCTCCTTCACCTATGGCGGGGAGAAAATCCCGCTGACCAAGAACGAGTATGGGATCTTGCTCACCCTGATGCGGGAAAAGGGGAGGGTGGTCAGCCGGGAGAAGCTCATGGAGCGGCTCTGGGAGTCTGACAGCTTTGTGGACGACAACACCCTGACCGTCAACGTAAACCGCCTGCGGAAGAAGCTGAACGGGGCGGGATTGACGGAATTTATCACAACCAAGTTCGGCGTAGGCTATCTGATCGAGTGAGGGAGAACCATGAGACTGATCCTGGCATATCTGAAAGGGCGCAGGGGCGTGGCAGCGATGTGCCTGCTGTCCTGCGTGATTTTCGGCGTGACCTTTTGGCTTTACCGGCTGCCCCTGGGGGCGGTGCTTTACCCAACCCTGGTCTGCGGCGTGTTCTGGCTGATTTTTTTGACCCGGCAGTTGATTCTGGCCCGCCGGAAGCACATTCGGCTGGCTGAGATCGCCGGGCTCTCCGCCGCCCTGATGGAGGGGGTATTCCCGGAAGAGAATACCCTGGACGACCGGGATTATCAGGAGATCATCCGGCTCCTCCGGCAGGAGCAGGAGGCCCTGCGCACCCGGATGAACCGCCGTTATTCGGACATGGTGGACTACTACACCGTTTGGGCCCACCAGATCAAAACGCCCATTGCCTCCATGCGGCTGACCCTGCAAAACGAGGACTCCCCGCTGTCCAGGAAGCTGACCGCCGACCTGTTCCGGGTGGAGCAGTATGTGGAAATGGTGCTCATGTTCCTGCGGCTGGATTCGGATTCCACGGACTTTGTGATCCGGGAGTGCGATTTGGACAGCATCGTCCGGGGCGCGGTGAAGAAGTATGCCGGGGAGTTTATCGGGCGGAAGCTGAAGCTCCGCTATCAGCCCCTTCAGACGACGGCGCTGACCGATGAGAAGTGGCTGTCCTTTGTCATTGAGCAGGTGCTGTCCAATGCCCTGAAATACACTCCGGAAGGCGGTATCTCCATCACCCTGGAGGGGGAAAAGACCCTCTGTATCCGGGATACCGGCATCGGCATCGCCCCGGAGGACTTGCCCCGGATCTTTGAGAAGGGGTATACCGGCTGCAATGGCCGCAGGGACAAAAGGGCCAGCGGCATCGGGCTGTATCTGTGCCGGCGGATCTGCAAGGATCTGGGCCATCGGATTTCTGTGGAGTCCCAGGTAGATCAGGGGACAGTGGTGCGGATCGACCTGGCGCGGAGCTGGCGCTGCTGACCGGAAGGCCGGAAATGTGACAAAACTGTAAGAGGGAAGCGGGGAAATGTAAGCCGATTCGATGGAGGCCCATTTCCCCGCTTGTTATAATAAAGGCGAAAATCAACACAGGAGGATTTTTGCAATGAGCATTTTAGACGTAACCGGACTGCGGAAGGTCTACACCACCCGTTTCGGCGGGAACCAGGTAGAGGCCCTGAGGAATGTCTCCTTTTCCGTGGAGCAAGGGGAGTATGTGGCGATCATGGGGGAATCCGGATCTGGCAAGACCACCCTGCTGAACATCCTGGCGGCCCTGGACCGGCCCACCGGCGGCACCGTCCTGCTGGACGGCAGGGATCTGGGCGCCGTCCGGGAGGCAGAGGCCGCCACGTTCCGGCGGGATAATTTGGGCTTCGTGTTCCAGGAGTTTAACCTGCTGGACACCTTTTCCCTGGAGGACAATATCATGCTGCCCCTGGTGCTGGCGGGGAAAAGCTATGAGATCATGCGCCAGAGATTGGAACCCATCGCCAGGGAGCTGGGGATTTTCGACCTGCTGAAAAAATACCCCTACGAGGTCTCCGGGGGCCAGAAGCAGCGGGCAGCCGTGGCCCGGGCCCTGATTACCCGGCCCAAGCTGATCCTGGCGGACGAGCCCACCGGCGCCCTGGACTCCAAGGCCACCGATGAGCTGCTGCGCCTCTTTTCCGGCATCAACGCCCAGGGCCAGACCATCCTGATGGTGACCCACTCGGTGAAGGCCGCCAGCCACGCGGGGCGGGTGCTTTTCATCAAGGACGGCGAGGTGTTCCACCAGATTTACCGGGGAGGAAACACCAACCAGCAGCTCTATCAGAGCATCTCAGACACGCTGACGATGCTGGCGACAGGCGGTGACCAGGGATGAAACGGGGTTTTTATTTCCGGCTGGCCTGCACCGGCATCCGCAAAAACAGGCAGCTCTACCTGCCCTATCTCCTGACCTGCGCGGGCATGGTGATGATGTTCTATATTATCGCCTATCTGAAAAATTCTCCCATTCTGCTGCAAATGCGGGGCGGGGACACCTTATCCACCATTATGAGCTTTGGCCGGGCTGTCCTGGCGCTGTTCTCCCTGATTTTCCTCTTTTACACCAA
>CAYSNK010000067.1:0-8043 GCA_964432375.1 uncultured Oscillospiraceae bacterium
TCCCCGAGGGGGATTTTTATCGGAAAATGGGCAGCAAAAATCCCGCGCCGGTGTGGACACGGGATTCTGATATACCCAGATCAGACAGCACGAAT
The DNA here is from genome assembly GCA_964432375.1 of uncultured Oscillospiraceae bacterium. Taxonomy (GTDB): domain Bacteria; phylum Bacillota; class Clostridia; order Oscillospirales; family Oscillospiraceae; genus JAJQBJ01. The sequence goes on from CAYSNK010000067.1 coordinate 96, forward strand.
GACCTTGCCGGAACGGAGGCATCTTGTGCAGACATAAACATGAGTGGGGGTACCATTCACGATTGCCTTGACGCGCTTCACGTTGGGCTTCCAAGGTCTATTGCTGCGTCTGTGGGAGTGGGATACCTTGATGCCGAACACAACGCCCTTGTCACAAAATTCGCATTTTGCCATTTCGCTCGAACCTCCTCGCTATAAAATATAGGAATGCACCGAATGTTATCTTAACAGAAAGCGGGGGAAAAAGCAAGGACAATTTGAGAAAAAAACTATTTTTTTGAAAACGGGCAAAGCAGTTGCGCGGGATGGAAAAAAGGACTATACTTGATAGCAGAAATACACCGCGCAAGGTAACAGGACAAGCGCGGTAACAGGAGGAATGCAGCTATGTCAAATCCGGTCTATTCTGCCGAGCTCGGCATGATTATTGAAAAATTCCTGTTCGAGGTAGTCCGGGCGGCGGAGGACTACAAGCATATCAAGGTCTTTTCCGCAGATATTAACCGCCCCGGCCTGCCGTTGGCGGGCTATATGGAGTGCTTTGACAACACCAGGCTGGTGGTTTTCGGCAACGCGGAGTACAGCTATCTGGAAACCCTGACCCAGCAGCAGCGCTACGACCGCTTTGAGGACATCCTGTCCCGCAAGGTTCCCGGCGTGATCATCTGCCGCCAGCTGGAGGTCTACCCGGAGATGATGGAGCTGGCAGATCAATACGACATCACCATCCTGCGCACGGATATGCCTACCGGCGAGCTGGTCAGCACTCTGGTGGCCTCCCTGAAGGTGTATTTGTCTCCCTGCATCACCCGCCACGGTGTGCTGCTGGAAATCTACGGGGAAGGCGTGCTGCTGGTGGGCGACTCCGGCATCGGCAAGAGCGAGACTGCCGTGGAACTGATCAAGCGGGGGCACCGGCTGGTGGCCGATGACGCGGTGGAAATCAAGAAGGTGACCGCAAAGGTGCTGAAGGGCTCCGCGCCGGAGCTGATCCGCCATTACATGGAGCTGCGGGGGATTGGCGTTGTGGATATCCGCCGCCTGTTCGGGATGTCCGCCGTTGTCCAGGAGCACGAGATTGATATGGTAATCAAGCTGGAGCCCTGGAAGGACGGCCACGCCTATGACCGCCTGGGCCTGGAAAACGAGACGACAGAGATCCTGGGCGTCAAGCTGCCTACCGTCACCATTCCCGTAAAGCCCGGGCGGAACCTTGCCGTCATCATCGAGGTGGCCGCCATGAACAACCGGGACAAAAAAAGCGGCTATAACGCGGCCCAAGCCTTTACCCAACAGTTGAACGATCACTTTTCCTCCCAGGGTCTGCAAATCTGACAGGGGAACGCAATGTATTATGTCGGAATTGATGTAGGCGGAACGAACCTGGAGGCCGGCGTCGTCACGGAGGAAAACCAGGTGATCTCCCATGCCAGGCGCCGCGCCTCCGATTACCGGACGGCGGACGGCATGACCCATGCCATTGTAGAGATCGCCCGGGAAGCGGTTCAGCGGGCCAAGGTGCCGGAGGAGGAAATCGGCCATGTGGGGGTCGGCATTCCCGGCGCGGTGGAGCGCGGCAGCCGGTTTATCTATAAGACCATCAACGCGCCCTATGAGATGTATCCCTTCGGGGAACGGTTCCGGTCGGAATGGGAGGTTCCCGTCTACCTGGAAAACGACGCCAACTGCGCCGTGATCGCGGAGTTCCTGGTGGGCGCGGCCCGGGGGAAAACCTCCGCCATAATGGTGACCCTGGGCACCGGCGTTGGCGGCGGTTATATCAACTACGGATACCTGGAGGGCGGGATCAACCTGACCGGCATGGAGATCGGCCACATGGTCATCCAGGTGGATGGCGTGGCCTGCCCCTGCGGGAGGAGGGGCTGCTGGGAACAGTATTCCTCCGCCACCGGCCTGAAACGGGCCACCAGAGAGGCCATCGCCGCCAATCCCCAGTCACTGCTGGCCAAAATTGCGGAGGCGGAGGGAAAGGTTGGCGGGCGCACCGCCTTTGCCGCGGCCCGGGCCGGCTGCCCCGTGGGAAAACAGGTGACGGAAAGCTATCTGAAATATCTCATCGTGGGCCTGACCAACCTGGTCAATATTTTCCAGCCGGAGGTCATTGTGCTGGGGGGCGGGGTCAGCAACGAAGCGGACGAGGACTTCCTCTACCCCATTCGCCGCAGAATCGCCGGGTTCCGCTATACCGAATCCGGCCTGGTTCAGACGAAAATCATCAAAGCCGGGCTGGGCAGCAGCGCGGGCGTGATTGGCGCCAGTCTGCTGGGCCGGGTGAATCTGCTGGTACATAAGCCTGTATCAAAGGGCCGCAGTCCCGCCGCAGACGATTGATCCAGCGGTTCCTTCTCGTTTATTCGTCCTTCCTGCCAAACAAGCGGGAGAAGAAGCCGGGTTTCTCCTTGCCGCCATCGGCGGAGGGGGCTTCCGTCTCCGGGAGCCCGGGCCCGGGTTCGGCCGGGCTTTCCGTTGGCGCCTCCCCCGGGGCTTCGGCGGGGGCGGGGGCCTCTGCGGGGGCGGGGGCCTCGGCCCCCTCGGCCCCGGCGGGCTTTGCCCGGTAGATCACCCGCTTCTCAGAGCGAACCCGCAGCGCTTCCTCCAGCACCTTGGGCACCAGGGACATACTGACGCCGGTGGGGTCCACCAGAACGCCGCTGTTATCCCCCACCTGGGCGGCCAGCTCGTCCAGGCTCAGCCCGATGACAAGATCGGGGTAGCGGTTCTTCTCCACAAAGCGGACGGCCTCCTCCCGGCTGGTAAAAGCCAGAAGCCAGCTTTGACCGGTCTGTGTGTTTTTGACCATGCGGATCGGATATTTGCCGTCCTGGGTGCCGAGAATGCGGTGCTTGCCGGTGAAGTTGGGCTTTGCTATGGGGGTACCCACGCAGTCGGCCCTCCGCATCAGCTCCTGAACCCGCTGAATCCCCAGGGCAGAGTAGGCATGGTCGGCCCTGAACTGTTCCCGCAGCCGCTCCGGGGCGGCGCAGGGGACAAAGAGGGTGGTGTTGCCCAGATCCTGCAAGGCGATCCGGTTCCAGGTCATAAACCAGTTGTTCAAGCCGGTTTTCCACTCCTCGGTCATCTCCGCCTTGTGCAGGGTAAACAATCTCAGGGTCTGAAGGGTGCGCAGCATGGAGTTGCGGACGCCGGAATTGTGGCGCTCAAGAAAGCCGGGATTGGAGTCCGGGATAATATTGCACCGCAGGACGGTGACGGGCTCCAGGCCGTCGTCAACCCGGAAGCGCAGGACGCCCAGGCTTTCACAAAAGCGCAGGAACGGCTTGATTTCGCTTTGCCCCAACCCCTTGACCGTGGCGTAATACTGATGGCTGTCAGCGTAATACTGAACGCTGCGCTCCGCCAGCTCCCTGGTGGAGTAGAGGCGCACATCCCCTCCAACGGTTTCCAGCAGGGGAAAGCGGGGATTGAAGGAGGCGTCAAAGGCCACATATAGCTCCTCGGCCTTGAAAATCAGCCAGCCCAGCTTCTTTTCCAGATCCTCTTCCTCCGCCGCCTGCTCCGGGGTGGCGTTTTTGGCGTCAAACCCCTTCTGGCAAAGGGCCAGGGCGTGGCGGGCCAGGTTGAAGGGGGTGGCGGGGACCCGGAGGGTGCGGGGAAGCTTGACCGTCTTTTTCCATTCCAGAAAGGCTCCGTCGTTTTCCAGGCTGTCCTCCTTCAGGGCGCCGTCGCATTTGGCCTTCAATTCCTCCTGGGAGATCTGCTTTCTGCTGACAGCGGAGAAAAACCGGTTTCTGGGCATCTGGGTCTGGAGTTTCGTGGCCAGGGCGTCCAGCTTTGCCGGGTCGGTTTTCCGCCAGCCAAATTCCTCCGGGGTGATCATAAAGTAGAAAACGGTGGCGGATTCGCCGCCGCTCCAACTGCTGGGGTCGTCCATATCCATGGCCCCCAGGACATAAATCTCCGGCTGGCGGAAGCGGCCGAGGATATAGGTAAAGTAACCGGAGGTCACGGTTTCGATTTTTTCAAAGTTCGGTTGATTGCTCATGCTCCTTGTTCCACCTGTTCGTCAGAAATAGAGGCGCTGCCTCTCCCCTATCATAACGGCTGCCGCGCAAGATTTCCACCCTTTTTCTGAAATTATGGGCCTCCGGGGAGGAAAATTAGCAGAATGCCCAAAAGCAGGGAAAGCTCCGCTTCAACCGGCAGGCGCCAGAGGATGGCGCGAAAACGCAGGAATACTTTTTGTTTTTTGAGTATTCCTGCGTTTTCCTTGCATTTTTGAGAGAGCTCGTCGGGTTTTCCGGCAAACTCGGGCCGCCGCGGGGACTCCGCGGCGGCCTGTTCTCAGGGAAGCGGCAATCGCCTTTTACCCTTTGCGTTTTGTATAGGTGTTGTCGTCGTCCATCGTCTCGTAGGGCTCCGGCCAGGGCACCGTGTTGGCGGGCTTGCGCAGCAGCGAATAGGGGCTGTGCAGAGGGCCCGGGTCGGAAACCGGAGGGGGTTCGCCGGGGCCGGGAGGGGGCGGGCCCTGGGGGTTGGTCAGGCGCTGGTATTCGTCGGCGGCCCAGTTGGTGAAGTCCAGGGAGCCGGGAATATCCGGGCAGACGTGCTCGTGAAGATAAACCCACTTGCCATTCTCCAGCACGAAGTCGGAGCCATAGCGCTCCCACAGGATCATGCAGTATTTTTCCCGGTCGGGGGTCAGGCGGGAGTGGATCACGCCGGGGGTGATAAACATCCCCCGGGCGGACTGCCCATCGGCGGCCACCTCGATGATATCCGTAACCAGGGTGTGGACAGAAGCCTCCAGCAGGGGCCGGGGATCCTTGCCGCCCACCTCGGGGTAGATTTGATACATCTTCAGCCAGTTTTCAAATGCCTGCATATCATAGCGGGTGACAGAGCCGAACCAGACCTGGTCAAAGCCCCTCATGCGGCCAAAGGCGTGGGCCCAGGAGCAGTCATCGGAATGGGACCAGATATTGCCCCACTCGCCGGTGGCGTCCGCCCGGCCATGGTAGTAGGTGTGCTCCGCTTTCACGTTCTCCACTTCCTGGGAAGCGGCGGCGTTGCGCACCCGTTCTTCAATCGTCAGTTCCCTCATCTGTAATTCTGACCTCCCTTCGCGCCGAACTGGAACGTTTCCGGCTCGTGATACCCCTCGGGGCCGTAGCTGATGTCATCGCTCCAGGTCTCGTAGGGCTTGGGCATGGGGGGATAATTGTCCCACCAGTTGAACGTCTGGTCGTGTACCAGCTTCGGGATGGTGGGGGTTCCAAATTCAACGGCCACAGGGTCGGTGGCATAGTCCACATAGACGGGGTCCTTTTCGTTGTTGCCTCCGGCCTCGCAGACCAGGTCATTGGCGATCATAATATGCCAGATCTTCCAGCCCCCGGCCTCTTTTACGAAGTCCACGCCGATTTTCTCCGGCATCCACAGGGCCAGGGCGGTGCCGTCCCCCTTGGGGCGGGTCTCCTGAGCAATGGAATACCACATCCCCTTGGCGGTCTTGCCGTCCTCCGCCTCCCGGACCAGGCCGGTGGTGGCGGGATGGTTGCTGAGATAGCCGGCGCCGTCGCCCATTTCCCGGTTGTGCTTGTCCACATAGTAGGCCCGGATCGCGTCCATGCCCACATAATAGCCGGTATTGCGGCCAAAGGACGCGGTCTTTTGCAGCTCCGGCTCCGTGACCCACAGCTCATCCAGTTCCTTCTCCCGCCATTCGTTGGCGATGTAGAACACCCGGCGGCTCATCAGCTTCTTGATCTCCTCCACGTCCCAGACGCGGAGGATCGTCTCTTCTGTTGTGAAGTTTTTCATCTCCCGCTCCTCCTTCAAATGCCATAGCTGAAGGTTTCAGCAAACGTGGCGTAGGGCGCCGGGATCTCCGGCGTCAGGGTCACAGGGCGGTCAGGGGAATACAGGGCCCGGTTCTCCCGCTCCACCGTGTAGGCAGGGTACTGGAACCGGCCCAGGTCGGCGAACTCCGGCAGTGGGGGATAGGGCTGCTCCGGCTTGCCCCAGGACTGGCCGCAGATGCAGTCTACATCGTTGACATAGAGCAGATGCCAGATCTTCCAGCCGCCCTCCTCCCGGATAAAGTCCACGGCGAAGTAGCCCCAGGTCCAGTTTGCCACCGGGCCGGCAATGCCCACCTCGTTATGGGCGCCCTGGCAGGACCACAGGCCCTTGGCGGTTTTCCCGTCCCCCGCCACCTCGATCAGGGGGTTGTAAAGAGGCTTCACTTTAAAGGGCCCGATCCCGTACAGTTCCTCATCGGGAAGCTGGCCCAGCTGCTCCGGGAACCGCTTCTGGAGCGTCTTGGCCACCAGCAGGTTCCGGGCCTCCACCGCCTGATAATAGCCGGAGACAGCGGCCCGGCCCACATAATAGCCGTCATTGAAGCCCAGGCAGACGTCCTCCGCCTCGCTCCAAAAGCGTTCCATAATCTCCTGCTCCCGGTTGAGCAGGACAATATTTGCATACTTGCCCATCAGGTTCTTGATTGCGCGCTGATCTTCCCAGCGCTGTACCAGTTGTTCTGTGGTATCCATCAACCAAGCACTTCCTTTCCTTTTCATTCAACTTTGGGGCCCTGCACCACCGCCGCCGGGTGCTTCCGCACCAGGAACACCAGCCGGAGGGCCGCAGCCAGGCTGACCAACGCCCCCAGCAGATAATGCAGCTCCGCCAAAAATTGGGACAGATTCATCACAACAAAGCCCGCCTCCACCAGCGTCCAGAGGCCCAGCAGGATCGCCTGGGCGATGCCCCATCTGGCCATCCGGCGGTAACCGGCATAATAGACCCGGATCTCCCATTTCTCCCCGGCAGTCAGGAAATTGAAAAGTCCGATCAGCAGGAAGATCATGGGCACCAGTGCCAGAATCCCGGGCAGACCCACAAAGCGGTTCATGCCGCCCTCCCCGGGGGTCAGCTGGGCATAGAGATAAGCCGCAACGCAGACCAGGGCATCCAAAGCCGTCTGGAGTTTCAGCCTGTTCTGAACCGGTTTGCCCCCCGGGAGCCCGTAATACTCGCCCACATAGACCAGCACACGGCGGGCTCCCTTCCCGTTTTTCCTGGGCTGTTCCACTGTCTTATAGCCTTCAAAATACCAGCTTCCTCTTGGCTTCATTGTGTTCTCCTCCGCGCCCGCCGCGGGCAATTTGCCGATTTGATCGGTCTTATAGGTCGTTCAGTTCCTTCGTATAGTGGCAGGCGCAGAAATGGTTGGGCAGAACCTCCTCCACCTTGGGCAGTTCCGTGTGGCACTTCTCCGTGGCATAGGGGCAGCGGGCGGCGAAGCGGCAGCCCGGCTTGGGATTGATGGGAGAGGTGACCTCGCCGCTCATAACGATGCGCTTGCGCTCCACATGGATGGAGGGGATGGGGATGGCGGACAGCAGGCCCTTGGTGTAGGGATGCAGGGGCTGCCGGAACAGCTCCTTGGACTGGCACTTCTCCACCTGGCAGCCCAGATACATCACCATAATGTCGTTGGAGATATGTCTCACGACTGACAGGTTATGAGTGATGAACATATAGGTCAGCCCCCGCTCCGCCTGGAGATCCTGAAGCAGGTTTAAAATCTGGGCCTGGATGGACACATCCAGGGCGGAAACCGGCTCATCGCAGACGATAAACCTGGGTTCCACAGAGAGGGCCCGGGCGATGCCGATGCGCTGGCGGCGCCCGCCGTCCAGCTCATGGGGATAGGAGAAGGCGAACCGGCGGGCCAGGCCCACGGTGTCCATCAGCTCGGCCACCCGCTTCTCCTCCTCTTTCTTATTTTTGCATATCTTCATCACCCGCATGGGCTCCGCGATCAGGTCACTGACGCATTTCCGGGGGTCCAGAGAGGAGGCAGGGTCCTGGAAGATCATCTGGATGTTCTTGTGGATCATCTTTTTCTGGGCTTTGGTGGGCCTTGTGACCTCCTCGCCGTCAAAGAAGATCGAGCCGC
>CAYSNK010000068.1:0-7974 GCA_964432375.1 uncultured Oscillospiraceae bacterium
GGCCCCTCCAAGAAGGACTGGCGCGGCGGCCGGGCGGCAGCCGGCAACATCATCCCCTCCTCCACCGGCGCGGCAAAGGCGGTGGGCAAGGTGATCCCCTCCCTGAACGGCAAGCTGACCGGTATGTCCATGCGGGTTCCCACCCTGGACGTTTCCGTTGTTGACCTGACGGTGAACCTGGCGAAGCCCGCGACCTATCAGGAAATCTGCGACGCGATGAAGGCCGCCTCCGAGGGCGAGCTGAAGGGCATCCTGGGCTACACCGAGGACGCTGTGGTCTCCTCCGACTTCCTGGGCGACACCCGCACCTCCATCTTCGACGCGGGCGCCGGCATTGCCCTGACCGATACCTTTGTGAAAGTTGTCTCCTGGTATGACAACGAGATCGGCTACTCCAACAAGGTCCTGGATCTGATTCAGTATATGTTCTCCGTGGATCATGCGGAATAAGTCCAACTGAATGAAATTGCGCACCCCCTCTCCCGCTTTCAGCGGAGGAGGGGGTTCCTTTTTGCCGTTGACAGCCCTTTTCCCCTCCTTTATAATGATGTCATGGAAAAAGGAGGGGACAGCGATGCTGCACCTGCGGGATTACGTCTGCGCTTCCTCACTGGAAGAGGCGTGGACGCTGAATCAAAAGAAGAACAATCGGATTCTGGGGGGACTTGGCTGGCTCAAGCTGGGGACCCGGAACGTGAATACCGGGATCGACCTCTCCGGCCTGGGGCTGGATCAGATCGAGGAGGGGGAGGACTGTTTCCGGATCGGCTGCATGGTTTCCCTGCGCCAGATGGAGCTCCATCAGGGCATCCGCGCCCTGACCGATGGGGCGGTGGAGGAAAGCCTCTGCCATATTGTGGGGGTGCAGTTCCGCAACTGCGCCACCGTTGGCGGCACCGTATGGGGGCGGTTCGGCTTTTCCGACCCCCTGACCTGCCTGCTGGCCCTGGACACTCAGGTGGAGCTCTACCGGGGCGGCATTGTGCCCCTGGCGGAATTTGCCGATCGAAAGCCGGACAGGGACATTCTCCTTCGGGTTCTTCTTCGCAAGACGGCCCGGAGGGTGGTCTACACCTCCTTCCGCAACACGGAAACGGATTTCCCGGTGCTGGCGGTCTGCGTATCCCAAGGGGAGGAGGGCTGGCGCTGCGCCGTGGGCGCCCGGCCGGAGCGGGCCGCGCTGATCACCGCAGCCCGGCCGGAGGAACTGAAACCCCTGGCAGCCCGGCTGCGCTATGGAACCAACACCCGGGCCACAGAGGAATACCGCCGGTATCTGTCCGGCGTGCTCATTGGCCGCTGCCTGAAAAAGCTGGAGGTGGAGGAGAGATGAAGATCCAACTGACCCTGAACGGGGAAAAGCTGACCGCTGACGCGGCGCCGGATCAGCCCCTGCTGGAGTTCCTGCGGCAGCAGGGCTGCTATTCGGTGAAGCGGGGCTGTGAGACCTCTAACTGCGGCCTGTGTACCGTTTGGCTGGAGGATAAACCGGTGCTGTCCTGCAATGTGCTGGCTGTCCGGGCCAATGGCCGGAAGGTCACCACGCTGGAGGGGCTGCAGGCGGAGGCCGCTGCCTTCGCCGGCTTTATGGCGGATCAGGGGGCGGATCAGTGCGGCTTCTGCAATCCCGGCTTCGTGATGAACGTGCTGGCCATGGAGCGGGAGCTGGAGAATCCCTCTGAGCAGGAGATCCGCGCCTATCTGGTGGGAAACCTGTGCCGGTGTACCGGCTATGCCAGCCAGCTTCGGGCGGTTCAGTCCTATTTGAATTGGAAGAGGGAGGGAGCCAAATGACAAAGGCCGTCAAGGATGTGAGCCGTCAGGTTCGCAAGGTGGACTCCATGGCCCTTCTGACCGGCAAGCCGGTTTATACCGATGATCTGGCGCCCGGGGACTGCCTGATCGTAAAGGTGCTGCGCTCCCCCTACGCCAGCGCGAAAATCAAAAGCATCAACACGGCCATTGCCAGACGGGTTCCCGGCGTCGCCTGTGTGCTGAGCTATGAGGACGTGCCCCGGCATCGCTACACCCACGCCGGCCAGACCTACCCGGAAACCTCCGCATACGACCGCTATATTTTAGAAGACCGGGTGCGCTTCGTGGGGGACGCGGTGGCAATCGTGGCGGGGGAGACCCTGGAGGCTGTGGAGAAAGCGCTGAAGCTCATCAAGGTGGAGTATGAGGTCCAGACCCCCATCCTGGATTTCCATGAGGCCAAGGACAATCCGATCCTGGTTCACCCGGAGGAGGACTGGAAAAACCTGTGCCCCTTTACGGAGGCGGACAACCGGCGCAACCTGCTGGCCCATACCGATGAGAGCGATGGGGATGTGGAGGCTGTTCTGGCGGATTGTGATGTGGTGGTTGACGAAACCTACCGGGTACAGGCGGCCCAGCAAGCCATGATGGAGACATTCCGCACCTACTGCTACCTGGATCGTTACGGGCGGCTGGTGATCGTGTCCTCCACGCAGGTCACGTTCCATGTCCGCCGGATCATCTCCAACGCCCTGGGGATTCCCAAGAGCAAGATCCGGGTGATCAAGCCCAGGATCGGCGGCGGCTTCGGCGCCAAGCAGACGGTGGTGTCCGAGCCCTATCCCGCCGTGGTCACCTGGCTGACGGGCAGGCCCTCCAAAATCGTCTATACCCGGGAGGAGTGCCAGACCTGCTCCAGCCCCCGGCACCAGATGGAGATGCACGTCCGCCTGGGCGCCATGCGGGACGGCACCATCCGGGGGATTTACCTGCACACCCTTTCGGACGGCGGCGCTTACAGTGAGCACAGCTGGGCCACCGTGGGGCTGTCCGGCCATAAATCCATCCCCCTGTACACCACGAACTGCGAGGCGTTCCGCTTTGTCAGCGATGTGGTTTATACCAACCACCAGTCCTCCGGCGCTTACCGGGGCTTTGGCGCGACCCAGGGCATTTTCGCGGTGGAGTCCGCGGTCAATGAGCTGTCCCGGAGGCTGGGGATAGACCCCACCCTGATCCGGGAGAAGAACATGGTACGGGAGGGGCAGAGAATGCCCGCCTATTACAACGAGCCGCTGAATAGCTGTGCCCTGGATCAGTGCATGGCCCGGTGCAAGGAAATGGCGGACTGGGAGAACAAATACCCCTACCGGGTGCTGCCGGACGGCACCATCCGGGCGGTGGGTGTGGCGATGGCCATGCAAGGCTCCGGCATTTCCGGCGTAGACGTGGGTACCGTGACCATCCGGGTCAACGATGACGGCTTTTATACCCTGATGCTGGGCTGCTCGGACATGGGCACCGGATGCGACACCATCCTGTCTCAGATCGCAGCGGACTGCCTGGACTGCGAGATGAGCCAGATCACCGTCCATGGGGTGGATACCGATGTGTCCCCCTATGATTCCGGCTCCTATGCCTCCTCCACCACCTATGTCACCGGCCGGGCGGTGGTGGAAACCTGCGCCGCCCTGGAGGAGGAAATCATTCGGGAGGCCGCCCGGCAGCTTGGGTGTGGGACGGAGGAGATCTCCTTTGATTGGCACAGGGCCACGAATCTGAAAACCGGTGCCCAAAAGAGCCTGAAGGATATCGCCAACGACAGCCAGAACGCGGGGAATTTCATCACCGCCACCCGCAGCTTCACCTCTCCCACTTCGCCTCCGCCCTTTATGGTGGGCATTGCAGAGGTGGATGTGGACCCGGAGACAGGAAAGGTCACGCCGGTGAATTATTACGGCTGCATCGACTGCGGTACGGTGATCAACCCCGCTCTGGCCAGGGTTCAGGCGGAGGGCGGCATTGCCCAGGCCATCGGCATGACCCTCTATGAGAATGTGGCGCAGAGCGAAAAGGGGAAATGCCTGAGCAATTCCCTGATGCAGTATAAAATCCCCAGCCGCATGGATGTGGGCAACTTCTTGATTGACTTCCGGAGCAGCTACGAGCCCTCCGGCCCCTTCGGGGCAAAATCCATCGGGGAACTGGTCATTGATACCCCGGCCCCGGCCATCGCCGCAGCCGTGGCGGAAGCCTGCGGCACGCAGTTTCGGGTTCTGCCCATCCGCCCGGAGCAGGTTGTGAGGGCGCTGCACCATGGCGAACTGTAAGCTCATTTTGCTGGCGGCGGGATTTTCCCGCCGCTTTGGTGCGAACAAGCTGCTCTCCCCCTGGAAGGGAATGCCTCTGTACCGGCGGACGCTGGAACTCCTTGCGGCCTTGTCTGAACGCCGCCCGGAGTGGCAGGCCCTTGTGGTGACCCAGTATTCGGAGATCCGGGCGGCGTGCGAGGCCCGGGGGATTCCCTGCCTCCACAACAGCAGGGCGGAGGAGGGAATCAGCAGCTCCATCCGTTTGGCGTTAAGCTGCACCGGGGAGGATTTCGCGGCGTTCTTTGTGGCGGATCAGCCGGAATTGACCCAGAGCACCGTCCTGGGGCTGCTGGAAGGCTTTTTTGCCAGCGGAAAGGGGCTTGGCTGCGTCGCGGGGAACGGCGATTTGGGTAACCCCTGCGTATTTTCCAGAGAATACTTTCCGGAGCTGTCTGCCCTCTCGGGGGATCGGGGCGGCAAGGCGGTGATCCGGCGGCACAGGGAGGATCTCTTTTTATACGAGGTCCCGGACCCCTCCGAGCTGATAGATGTGGACACGCCGGAGTGACCCCCGCGCCGGGAGGCGCGGGGGCTTTTTCCGCCCTTTCACAATTCCCCGGGACCCGCGTAAGCTGGTAGCAGGCAGGTTTGTGAGCCCGCCGAACAGGGGAGGAGTGGGCGAATGAGCAAATATCGTTCTCTAAGGGAATTGCAGCCGGGGCAGAGCGGGAAAATTGCGGCGATCAACGTGCCGGAACCGGCGGGGCAGCGTCTGCTGGAGATGGGGATGACAGTCGGGGCTAAAATTTCCTGTCTGCAAGTTGCCCCCGGGGGAGATCCGGTGGCCTATCGCTTCCGGGGGGTCACAGTGGCGCTGAGGGGCCGGGAGGCGGAATACATCCGGGTGGAGGAGCTGGCCGATGGGACGGAGTGAGAGAAGGGTCTGGAAAACCTTTGCCCTGGCCGGAAACCCCAATGTGGGAAAATCCACCCTGTTCAACGCGCTGACCGGCCTGCGCCAGCACACCGGAAACTGGCCCGGAAAGACGGTGGAAACAGCGGAGGGCATCTGGAAAACCCAAAAGGGCCGGGTGCGCCTGCTGGATCTGCCGGGAACCTACACCCTCCACGGCGGCTCCGAGGAGGAGCGGCGGGCGGCGGCTGCGCTGCGGCAGGCGCCGCTGGACGGCGTGATCATTCTCTGCGACGCCACCTGCCTGGGGCGGAGCCTGATCCTCGCGCTGCAAATCCTGGCGCTGGGGCTTCCCTCCATCCTCTGCGTCAACCTGCTGGACGAGGCGGAGCGCCGGGGCATCCGGGTGGACCCGGAGAAGCTGGAGGAGGAACTGGGGATTCCGGTGGTTGGAATGTCTGCCGGGCGGCGGAGAGGACTGCGCCGGCTGGAAGCCCGCCTGGAGGAGGCGTCGGCCTGGGACGGCGCCGCGCCCGATGCCTGGCCCGGAGGTTCAGAAGAAAATCCGGCCCGGGCCGCTGTGGAGGCGGCGGCGCTGGAGGCGGCTGACCTGGCGGATTCGGTTTCCCGCCAGAGGGAGAGCATCCGATCCGATTGGCCGGATCGGCTCCTTTCCCGGCGGGCGGCGGCCTGGCCGCTGATGCTCCTTTTGCTGGGGCTGGTGCTCTGGGTGACGGTCACCGGGGCGAATTTGCCCTCCCAGTGGCTTTCCCAAGGGCTGACCGCCCTGGAGGGGCCCATGAAAGGGGCGCTGGGCTGGATTTCCGCGCCGGATTGGGTGATTGGTATGCTGGTGGAGGGGGTTTATCGGGTGGTGGCCTGGGTGATTGCGGTAATGCTCCCGCCCATGGCGATTTTCTTTCCCCTGTTTACCCTGCTGGAGGAATGGGGGCTGCTGCCCAGAGTGGCCTTTGTCATGGATCATGGGCTCAGCAGGTGCGGCGGCTGTGGCCGCCAGGCCCTGTGTATGTGCATGGGCCTGGGCTGCAACGCGGTGGGGGTGTCCGGCTGCCGCATTATCGCCTCCCCCCGGGAGCGGCTGATCGCCATCCTGACCAACTGCTTTATGCCCTGCAATGGCCGCTTTCCCCTTTTGATCACCCTGATTTCCCTGTTTTTCACGGCGGGCGGGGGACCGGGGCAGGCGGCACTGCTGACGGGAGTGATCCTGGTGGGGATCGGGGCGACCCTGGGGGTTTCCCGGCTGCTCAGCGCCACCTTGCTGAGGGGCTCCCCCTCCGGCCTGGTGATGGAACTGCCGCCCTTCCGGAGGCCGAGAATCTTGCGGGTACTCTACCGGGCGCTGGTGGATCGGACCGTCTTTGTGCTGAGCCGGGCGGTGTGCGCGGCGGCTCCGGCGGGACTTCTGCTGTGGGGGCTGGCCAACGTGACCGTAAAAGGGGAGAGCCTCCTCGCCCTGCTGACCGGGGCTTTGAACCCCCTGGGGCTGCTCCTGGGTATGGACGGAGTCCTTCTCACCGCCTTCCTCCTGGGGTTTCCCGCCAATGAAATCGTGCTCCCCATTGCGCTGATGGCTTATATGGCGGGCGGCAGTCTGGCGGAGCCGGCGGGGATCTCGGAAATGGGGGCGCTGCTGGCCGCCCACGGCTGGTCAACCGGAACCGCCCTGTGTACGATGCTGTTTACCCTGATGCACTGGCCCTGCGCCGCCACCTGCGCGTCCATCCGGCGGGAGACCGGAAGCTGGAAATGGACCCTGACGGGAATCGGGATACCGGCCCTGTGCGGGATGATTTGCTGCGGATTGCTGGCGGGAGTTCTGCGGCTTTTTGCCTGGTTCTGACGAAAATTTAAATTTTCCGGCGTTTCCCGTTGCATCTTGGGAGGGCTTCTGTTATAATAATGGAACGAAAATAGAGGAATCGCAGAATCAAATTTGTTTTGCCGGAAAAACCGGATAGCGGATAAAAGAACAGGAGGAACTCCCTTGGCTAAAGATTTTGATGATGATTTCCTGGATGGAATGGATGATTTTGATTTATTCGCGGAGGATGACGATCTGCTCCTTTTGGATGTGGACGAGGAAACGGGTTCGTTTCAGGAGGAGGATCGGGAGGATGACCCCCGCCGCAGCCCCGGCAAGGGGCGCGGGCGGAACAGCGGCTATTCCGGCGGCAGGGGGTCCAAGGCGGTGCTGGTGATTCTGATTGTCCTGGTGGTCGGGATCGCGGCTGTGCTGCTGACGATGCAGCTGACGGGGGGAGACCTGTCTAAGCTGATGTTCTGGAGAGCGGAAACCGAGCAGACGGGGCCGTCTCAGACCGTCGAAACCCCGACTGCGGAATCCCAGCCCCCGGTGACGGAACCTGTTGAAGAGACGGAGCCTTCCGCCGAAACCACCGAGCCTGTGGAGGAGACCCTTCCCGTTGAATCCGAGGAGAGCACCGTCTCCCCGGGTACGGAGACAAATGAGAATGGCGACGGCCTGGCGCTGATGCAGACGGTTCCCGCTTCCTTTGAAATGGAACTGGTGGGGGTCGACAATTTGGGCAATATCCAGGAAGAGGGCAGCCACGAAGTGGACGCAACCATGGCGGAGGCCCTGGGCGAATTTATTGCGGCGGCCCGGGCCCAAGGCTATGATACCATGCTGTCCACCTGCTATTCCGAGAGCGTCAGCGACAGCGACGCGCTGGATGTTCAGGAGCATGGCACAGGCTTGGCTGTGGATCTTGTGGATTTGAACGCCCAGGTGAAGGCGGCTTTCGCTGAGGAGTGTACGGAGGAAATCCAGTGGCTGACAGAGAACGCCGCAGAGTATGGCTTTATCCTGCGGTTCCCCCAGGGGAAGGAGGATAAGACCGGCGTGGAGTATCTGCCTTATCACTTTGCCTATGTGGGCGTAACTGTGGCCAAAGAGATGGCGGAGAATGACTGGTGTCTGGAGGAATATCTGGCCCAATAATCTAA
>CAYSNK010000069.1:0-7878 GCA_964432375.1 uncultured Oscillospiraceae bacterium
TCCTTGCTGTCCCGCTGCCCGCCGGGGATGCCGATATTTTTTCAGAACCTGCGCAAATTTTCCCTTTACATTTTTCAATTTTGTGATACAATAGGCAATGTTGAGGAAATCCTGAATCAACCGGCACCGGAATTTGCAGGGCTCGCGCCGGCACCCGGGGGTTCGGAAATTCCTTCTGTTCCAATGCGCCCGTAGTTCAATGGATAGAGCGTCAGATTCCGGTTCTGAATGTTGGGGGTTCGAATCCCTTCGGGCGTGCCAGGTCGGAGCAAGCGAACAATCGCTTGCTCCGGCTTTTTTCAACCTCGGGGCCCATTCCTGCCGGCGCTTCTCCGTTCCGAAACGGAGCGGGATGGCCTCCTTCAAACGCGGCCCGAGCTTTTCCGGGGGTGCCCAAGAGAGGGGCGATTTTTCTTTTTGTCAACGGCGTGATTTCCCAAAAAATATTTATAAAATGGAAATACTTTTGTAAAGACTTGCTTTTGACTGCGCTTCTGAACGATGTTATACTATTTGTAATCAAATCACAGCGTAAACGATGACACATGTTTTACCGGACGGTATGTAAATCTGATCACAGAACGGAGGATCGGAGGGACTACCGGGAGGGAAATCATGTGCCTGTTTTATGCTGTGATTGTGATATGATTCTATGATAGGAGCGTATTAAGTTTATGCCAAGAAATCAATTTCAGCGGATGGTGTTCGCGCTGCTGACCGTGTTGGTTACCGTTCATGCTTATGTCTTTTATAGCCTGTATGTGGTGAACGGGAGCGCCCTGATGGCCGCAAATCAGGCGGACAGCGTACTCCATGGGATCAACGCCCAGGGCGGCGTTTATATGTTTGGCCGTTTCCTGCCAATCTGGGCGGTGATTCTGGTGGAGTTCTGCTTTGCCTACTGTCTGGAGGTTCTGATGGGCAGCCCCTGCTCGTTCAAGCTGGCCTCTAAGGTGTTCGATCCCCGCCGGAACCACCCGATGCTGTTCGAGACAGCCATTATCTGCGCCACCGTTGGCCTTATGTGCCCCGCCATGAGCTTCATTGCCGCGTGGCTGTATTATCCCTATTATGCGGGCTTCCATCTGGCCACTCTGCTGGCAAATTGGCTGAAGCTGGTTTGCTTCAACCTGCCCTTTGCCTATTTTTCCCAGCTATTCTTTATCCAGCCCCTGATTCGCGTCCTGTTCAAGCGGATTTTCCGGAAGGATATTGAAAGCCGCACCAGGAATTATACCGCCGACCCCACCAAAAAGCCCGCAGACGAGACCGAAGCGATTGCGGATATCGACAAGCGGGTTCAGGAGATCCGGCGGGGCGAATAAAGGAGAAACCCCGTAAAATTCCGGCATCCGGCCGCGCATCAATTTTTAGGGAAGGTCCGATTCAACCGGCAAGGGGTTCCGGATGAATCAGACCTTCCCTTTTTCCGCGCCCGGGCCGGAAATGATTGAAAAAGGGAAGAAGCTGTGATAAAATACTGCTATTGAATGAGAAAGGCGGTTGATTTCCATGAGCGAACAGGAATACTTGTTCCGCGGCGCGGCATTTGGCGGATTTAACCGTGGGGATGTTTTAAGCTATATTCAAAAGACCACGGAGGAACATCGGCGCCAGACGGCAGAGCTGCGGCAGCAGTTGGAGGAGGCCGCCGGAGAGCGGGAGGCGCTGCAAGCCTCCGCCAGCCGGGGGAAAGAGGCCCTGGAAAAGCTGCCGGAACTGGAGGGCCGGATCGCGGCGCTGACGGAGGAAAACAGCCGGCTGAAGTCGGAAAATGACCGCCTGCGGGCGGAAGGGGAGCAGCTCCAGGAAAAAATCCGTAATTGGGCCCCCAGCGTCACCACCTATGACGCCATCAAGGATCAGATGGCGGAAATTGAGCTGGATGCCCGGCAGCGGGGGGCGATCCTGCTCCAGCGGGCGGGGGAGCAGGCCGGGGATCTGCGCCGCCAGGCCAGCGAGACTGTGCAGCATACTGCGGACTGGTATGACCGCACCAGGAACGACACCAATCAGACCCTGGCATACCTGTGTCAGGAGATGGAGCGTATCCGGGGCGAGCTCCAGGCGTTGAGCACTGTGATGGACTGCGACGGACAGACCCTGTTCGGACTGAGTGTGGAGGAGCAGCGCCATGAGTAAGACCTACCGGTGTACGTCAGAGGAACTCCGGGCCCTGTGCCCGCAGTTGGAGGCCGGAGACCGGCTGATGCTCTCCGGCACCATTTATACCGCCCGGGACGCAGCCCACAAGCGCCTGTTTGCCCTGCTGGACAGGGGGGAGCCGCTGCCCTTTGCGCTGCGGGACGCGATCATCTACTACGCCGGCCCTACCCCCGCCCAACAGGGGATGGCGGTGGGCGCCTGCGGCCCCACCACCTCCAGCCGCATGGACGGCTTTGCCCCCAGGCTGCTGGATCTGGGCCTTGGGGCCATGATTGGCAAGGGCCAGCGAAGCCCGGAGGTCTGCGCGGCAATCGTCCGCAATCAAGCCTGCTACTTTGCCGCAGTGGGGGGCGCGGGGGCGCTGATCGCCCGGTGCATCCGGGAGGCGGAGGTGATCGCCTTTGAGGATCTGGGCTGCGAATCCGTCAAGCGGATGCAGGTCAAAGAGCTTCCCCTGACCGTTGCCATCGACTGCAAGGGCGGCAATCTATATGAGACAGGCCGGCTGGAATACCGGCGGCAGGCTCCGCCGCCTGCCGCAGCCCGATGAAAGACCTCTTTGCCCCGGAGGTGTCCACAGCAACGAATCAGCATAATTGGGGAAGCCCTGAACGAATTACGCTCGCCGATTTGTTCAGAGCTTCCCTATTTACACCACAGGCTGCGCAGAATTTTGCTTGGGATTATTCCTCCGGAAAAATCAGGCTCTGAATAAACCCGTCCAGCTCTACGCTCATCACCTCCCCGCCGATGATTTTGTCCTTGTAAACCAGCAGCCCGGCCACAATGCCGGTTTCCCCGGTGGGGTAGTTGAGCACCTCGTAAGTGTAGCGGGTGACGGTTTTCCCGGCATAGCGGGCCAAATCAAAGCCCGCCTCTTCCTGTAACGTCAGATAGGCGCCATAGGTTTCCGCGTCCAGTGTTTCCGGGATCAAAACCTCCTCTTCGCTGACGGGCGACGGATCGACCTCCCAGCCCAGCTCGTTGAGATAGGCCACCCGGCTATCGTTGTCCTTGCCGGTTTTGCTGCCGAAGGCGGCGGTGGAGTCTCCCCCGCCCAGGGCTCCGACGAGGATCACAACGGCCAGAATGACGGCAGCGGCGGCGGCCAGGGCCAGCAGGCACTTTTTCCAGCGAATTTTTGCGGTGACAATCATCATAGCGCGTCCCTCCTTGTGAAGAAACTGTATGTGCAGCCGGGACAAAGTATGCTACGGAAGCTCTGAATAAATCGCCGGTGACGGATTGGTTCAGAGGTTCCCTACAATCGGTAAAACGGATTTTCGGGAGGTGGGAGAGATGGCAAAGCTGCGGCTGGACAAGATCCTGGCGGACACCGGACGGTGGAGCCGCAGGGAGGCAAAGGAACTGATTCGCCGGGGGCGGGTGCGGGTGGATGGGAGCCCGGCCCGCTCCGGGGAGGAGAAATATGAGGCGGAGGGGCTGGACCTGACCGTGGACGGGGAGGCCGTGTTCCATAGGGAATATACCTATCTCATGCTGCACAAGCCCGCAGGGGTGCTCTCCGCCACGGAGGACCGGCGGCAGACCACGGTGCTGGATCTGCTGCCCCCGGAGCTGCAAAGGCGGGGGCTGTTTCCTGTGGGGCGGCTGGATCGGGATACCGAGGGGCTGCTCCTGCTGACCAACAACGGGGAGCTGGCCCACCGGCTGCTGTCTCCCAAATATCATGTGGATAAGGTCTACCTGGTGCAGGTGGAGGGCGTGCTGGATCAGGAGGATTGCCTGGCCTTCGCCGCGGGGATGACGCTGGGGGACGGGCTGGAATGTCTCCCCGCCAAGCTGGAGCCGCTGCCGGAGCTGGGCGGAGACTGGGGGCTTGTGACCCTGCGGGAGGGAAAGTTTCACCAGATCAAACGGATGCTGGCCGCCCGCGAAAAGCCGGTGCGCTATTTAAAGCGGCTTTCCATGGGCAGCCTGAAGCTGGATCGGGCGCTGAAAAAAGGAGAATATCGCACTTTGACCCCCAAAGAAGTGGAAGAACTCGGACGTTTGGGGGAGATTTCAAAATAAATGGGGACAAAACCCGGGCATCCGTCATACTGCGTTCGTCAAATTTCACAAAAAATTTTCAAAAGCCTATTGAAATTCCACCCCGGACAAGATATAATGAGAAAGGTTACAGAAAAATGACAGGATTCGGTTTGGCGAAGGCTGTATCACACCATGAGGGAATGAAATCGGGGATAGGACCCCAGGAAAATGGGAGGCTGAAGAATATGTCCAGCAGAATTTTTCAAAGCGTTGTCCTTCAGTTGAAGGATTGCACAGACCGCGCCATTGGCGTGATTGATACAGAGGGAACCGTGGTCGCCTGCAACGAACTCTCCAGTATCGGCGAAAAAATTCCCGGCGCGGTGGAGGCCATCCTCAACGCCATGGGAAATCCCGTGAACCACGGCGGCAGAACCTTTAAGCAGCTTTCCGGCTGGGGGGCCCAGCTGGATTACGCGGTGTTTGTCCGGGGCGAGGATGCGGAGGCCAAACTGGTCTGCAACATGGCTGCCGTGGCCCTGGAGGGGGCCAAGTCCTATTATGAGGAGAAGCACGACAAGGCCAGCTTTGTGAAGAATATTATTTCCGATAACATCCTGCTGGGGGACATCTATGTGCGCGCCAAGGAGCTGCACTTTGTTCAGGACGTGCCCCGGGTGGTGTTCCTCATCCGCCAGGTGGCCGACGGCGAGGTCACGATGATCAACACCATTCAGAGCCTGTTCCCCGACAAGAACACGGATTTCGTCCTCTCTGTCAGCGAAACAGATGTGGTTCTGGTCAAGCAGATGCCGGAGGGCTATGACAGCAAGGATTTGCTGCGCATTGCCCGCCAGATGGAGGAGGCTGTGGCCAAGGAGCTGTCCGTCAAGGTGGTGATCGGCATCGGCACTGCGGCGGCCCATCTCCGGGAGCTGGCCCGCTCCTATAAGGAGGCCCAGGTCGCAATCGACGTGGGCAAGGTGTTTGAAACGGAAAAGACCATCATCAACTATGAGAACCTGGGGATTGGCCGCCTGATTTATCAGCTGCCCACCACCCTGTGCGAAATGTTCCTGCAAGAGGTGTTTAAGAAGAATCCCATTGACGCCCTGGATCAGGAAACGCTGTTTACCATCAATAAGTTCTTTGAGAACAACCTGAATGTCTCCGAGACTGCCCGGAAGCTCTTCGTCCACAGGAACACGCTGGTGTATCGCCTGGAGAAGATCAAAAAGCTGACCGGCCTGGATCTCCGGGAATTTGACGATGCCATCACCTTCAAGGTGGCCCTGATGGTCAAGAAGTATCTGACCTCCTGCGGCATCAAGTCCTGAACCGCCGCCCGTCCTTACATACAAACAGGAAGCCGGCCTTGCGGGAGAAATCGCGCAAAGCCGATTTCGGCCATGATGAGGAACCCCTATGATTAGATTTATTGACGTAGAAAAGAACTATGACAACGGGACCCGGGCGTTAAAGGGCGTGTCCTTCGCCATTGAGGAGGGGGATTTTGCCTTTCTGGTTGGCCCCTCCGGTTCCGGCAAGACCACCATTATCAAGCTGATCACGGCGGAAATCACGGCGGACCGTGGCCGCGTGATCGTCAACGGCTACAACCTGAATTCCATCAAGCCCAGGGAGATCCCGGATATGCGGGCCACCCTGGGGGTGGTTTTCCAGGACTTCCGCCTGATTGAGGAGAAAACAGTCTATCAGAACCTGTCCTTTGTTATGAAGGCGGTGGGGGCCAGCCGCAGGCAGATCCGCCAGCGGGTGCCCTATGTGCTGGAGCTGGTGGGGCTGGAGGGCAAGGAGAAGCGCCACCCCAGCGAGCTCTCCGGCGGCGAGCAGCAGCGGGTTGCCATCGCCCGGGCCCTGGTCAACAACCCCGCCGTGATCATCGCGGACGAGCCCACCGGCAACCTGGACCCGGCCCGCTCCCTGGAGATCATGCAGCTTCTGACCCGCATCAACGAGCTGGGCACCACCGTCCTGGTGGTGACCCACGAAAAGGAGCTTGTGAACCGGTTTGAAAAGCGGGTCGTGTATATTCTGGACGGAGAACTGGTCAGCGACAAACAGGAAGGTTTTTACGGATATGAATGAGAAAGAAACTCGGATGGACGGTCAGATCGAGGAAACCGTCACGCCGGAAGCGGATCTGCCCGCAGAAAACCTTCCGGAGGGGGCTGAGCAGAATCAGCCCGTAGAGGAACATACGCCCCCCGCCCCGGAGGGGGCAGGGGATTCCCCGGGGGAGTCCGAGCCCGTCACCGTCCAGGTGGACGGCCAGGAAGTCACGGTGGATGAGCTTTTGGCCGGGCTGCGGGAGGTGACCGAGGGGGACGCCGGGCTGCACCTGATTGCGGTGGAGGAGCCGGAGAAGGAAAAACCGGCCAAGGCAGAGGCCCCCGCAGAGGGACCCGCCCCCGAGGGCGGGAGCGCTCCCGCCAGTGAGCAGGGGGAGAAAAAGCCCCCCGAACCGGCGGAGGAGCCCACGGTCAAGCTGAACGCGGAGGAGTATCTGATCGACACCCCCGCCTATATGGGGCTGGAGGGCAATATGCCCAAGAAAAAGCGCCGCAGACGCCATGCCCATTTTTTCTATTATATCGCGGAGGCCCTGCGGGGCATGAAAAGCCACGGGTTTATGTCCTTTGCCGCAATCGGCATCATCACCGCCTGCCTGCTGCTGATGGGATGCTTCGCCATGGTGGTTCTGAACCTGAACAATATGCTGAACAACCTGATGGACCGGAACGAATTTCTGGCCTATGTGGATGAGGCGTACAGCCAGGAGGAGGCCCGGGCCCTGCAAAGCGAGATCGAGGCCGTCGGCAACGTTGCGGAGGTCGAGTTTATCACCAAAGAGGCGGCGAAGGCCGATTATATTGAGGGCCTGGATGACAATGCGCTCTATTCCGACCTGCCGGACAGGATCTTCCGGGATCGGTTCTCCGTCCATGTGGAGGATCTGTCCCTGATCGAGGACACCATTGATCGCGTGAGCCAGATAGATGGGATCGCCGACATCTCTGTGGAACTGGAGGTGGTCAAGGGCTTTGTCACGGTGCGGAACATCGCCATGGTCGTGGCCGCCGCGCTGGTGCTGATCCTGTTCTTTATCTCCATGTTCATCATGTCCAACACCATCAAGCTGGCAACCCTTAACCGGGGCGATGAGATTGCCATTATGAGAATGTGCGGCGCCACCAACCGCTTTATCCGCTGGCCCTTTATCTACCAGGGCGCGATCCTGGGCCTGCTGGGGGCGGGGATTGCTTATGGTCTGCTGACGGGGATCTATTATCTGGTGACCAGGGCAGTGAACCTGTCCGGCCGGATCTCCCTGATCACCATTATCCCATACCGGGAGCTCAGCACCTATGTGCTGGTGGTGTTCCTGGCGGCGGGGCTGCTCATCGGCGTAGTCGGCAGCTCCGGCACCATCCGGAGGTTCCTCAAGGTATAACCGGGAAAGGAGTTTTTTCGCATGAAGCAGAATAAAAATCAACGGAAGAAGCCGAAAAAACGGGATAAGCGCAAGCTGTTCGTCTCGATCATGGCAGGCTTTATGGTTCTGTGTATGCTGATTCCGATCCTGAGCATGGCGTTCACCGCCGGCCTGAGCTGAAGAAGAAAAGAATAGAAAAAACGCCCGCTGCCGGTGCAGCGGGCGTCAGACTGTAAAAAAAGGTACTTTTGAAGATCTAA
>CAYSNK010000070.1:0-7788 GCA_964432375.1 uncultured Oscillospiraceae bacterium
CTATGATACCGCCGCGGATGGCGAAAAGGAATCTGGAATATAATGGAAAATCTGTTTCAAAAGCGTCTGCTTGGGATCTGCCTTGGACTGGGGCTGGTTCTCGGCGGATTTTTTTATCTGCTCTACCGGGTTCAGATTGTGAATGGGGCCGATTATCTCTCCCGCACCCAATCCGTAACCACCCGGACGGTGGTGGAAAACGCGGCCCGGGGCAAGCTGACGGATCGGAACGGGCAGGTGCTGGCGGAGAGCGAGACAAGCTACCGGGTCACGGTGGAGGAGGAGCTGTCCGACCCGGAGAGCCTGCTGACCCTGCGGCGGCTGTGCCTGGAATACGGCGCGGAATACGGCGGGGAGATTTCCACCGAGGATGCCGTTTTCGTCACCTGCCTGCGGGAGCTGGATCTGCCCGGCGTCACCGTGGAGGCGGTGGGACGGCGGGTGTACCGGACGGACTGCGCCGCCCACGTCCTGGGGAGGACAGGGGCGATCTATGCCGAAATGTGGAGCGAATATGAGGAAAAAGGGTATCACCTGGATGATGAAGTGGGGCTTTTTGGGGCGGAGGCGGCCTTTGAGGAGGAGCTGCGGGGCACCAACGGGGTGCTGCTGCTCCGGGAGGATGGGGAAGGGGGCCTGCTGTCCCGGAGCTACGCGGTTCAGCCCAGCCCCGGGAACACGGTGGCGCTGACCCTGGATCTCGATGTGCAGCAGGCGGCGGAGGATGGGCTGGCCGCCCTGGTGGAGGCCCTGGACGGCGGGGCGGGGGGCGCCTGCGTGGTGCTGGATATCCGGGACGGCGGAATCCTGGCCTCGGCCTCCTATCCCACCTACCGGCTTTCCACCTTTCAGGAGGACTATCAGGATTTGCTGGAGGACCCGCTGAGCCCGCTGTTCAACCGGGCCTTTCAGGGCGCATACGCCCCGGGCTCCACCTTTAAGCCGGTGACTGCCGCCGCAGGGCTGGAGGAGGGGATCATCACGCCGGAGACAGAGATCCTGGATACCGGGAAATACACCTATTACGCCGACTATCAGCCCCAGTGCTGGCTATATCGCCAGGAGGGGCGAACCCACGGCAGGGAAACGGTGGCGGAGGCCCTGCGGGACTCCTGCAACGTCTTTTTCTACGAGGTGGGGCGCAGGCTGGGGATCGACCGGCTGGACGAATACGCCCGGGCCCTCGGCCTGGGGGAAGTCACCGGCGTGGAACTGCCGGAGGCGGCGGGGACCCTGGCGGGGGCGGAGGACGGCGTTGCCTGGTACGCGGGAAGCACCCTGGCGGCCGCCATCGGCCAGAGCAGCAATTTGTTCACCCCGCTGCAGCTGGCCGGGTATCTGTCCACCCTGCTCCGGGGCGGGGTGCGGTACCGGGTTCACCTGCTGAAGGAGGTCACAAGCTGCGATGGAGCGCAGGTTCTGCGAACCGTGGAGGCGGAGGTGCTGTCGGACTGCTCCCTTTCCCAGGAGACGGTGGAAACCGTGAAGGAGGGCATGGCGATGGCGGCGGAGCAGGGCAGCGTGGGGGAGGCGTTTTCCGCCCTGGGGGTAAAAGTGGGGGCAAAGACCGGCTCCGCTCAGGTGGCGGGGCAGGAAAACGCCAACGCGGTATTCGTCTGCTTTGCGCCTTACGAGGAGCCGGAGGTGGCCGTTGCCATTGTGGTCGAAAACGGCGGCAGCGGCAGCGAGGCCGCCGGATTGGCAGCCCAGGTGCTCTCCGCATATTTTGGATAGGGCGGGGGAGGCGCCTTCCGGCGGAATCCCGAGAAGATTTCCCGAAAAATTGATTTTTTCAGTTGACGGAAAATGCCCGGGCCTGTAAAATGATAGAATATAAGCCTTACCGAATTTTGCGGGAGTTTTGATTCCCGGTTGATAGAGCGAGGAACGCATGGTTATGACTGGACAACTTGACGCGGAAACCTTCCAGCCACGGCTGGAGAGCTATAAAAAGCCCTATGGCGCGGTGACGGAGAACACAGATGTGGAGTTTCACATCCGGCCAAAGCGGGAGCTGGGAATCAGTCAGGCAGTGCTGATGGCCCGGTTTGAATTTGACGGGAACAGGATCGAGCGGGTCCCCATGAGCCGGGTCGGGGCGGAGCGAAGCCGGGAGGACTACGCCTGCACCCTCTCCGTGGGGGACTATACCGGCCTCGTCTGGTATTGGTTCCAACTGGAGGCCCCGGACGGCAGCGTCGAAAAGACCGGGGAATATCAGCTTACGGTTTACGACAGCGGGGACAAGGTGCCCCGGTGGTTTGGCCGGGGCGTGTGCTATCAGATCTTCCCGGATCGCTTTTTCCGCACCCGCATCCCCGACCCCTCCGGCATGGTGGGGGGCAGGACGGTCCACCAGAGCTGGGAGGAAGAGCCGGTTGTGGGGCCGGTCCGCTATACGGACACGGGAAAGGACGTCTGCAACCGGGATTTCTTCGGGGGGAACCTGAAAGGAATTGAGGAAAAGCTGGACTATCTCCTCTCCCTGGGGGTGGAAACCCTCTACCTCTGCCCCATCTTTGAAGCGGCGGAGAACCACCGCTACGGCACGGCGGACTATGAGCGGATCGACCCGATGCTGGGGGATGAGCAGGATTTTAAGAGCCTTTGCCGGGAGGCCCACCGGCGGGGGATGAAGGTGATTTTGGACGGCGTGTTCAATCACACCGGCTTTGTCAGCAAATACTTCAACGGCGACGGCTCCTATCCGGGGCTGGGGGCCAGCCAGTCCAGGGAATCCCCCTATTATTCCTGGTTCCAGTTCAAAACCTGGCCCAACGATTACCAGTGCTGGTGGGGAATCTATTCCCTGCCCAACGTGGAGGAGGAGGCCCCGGGCTACCGGCGGTTCATCTTCGGGGACGAAAACGCCGTGGTGCGGCGCTGGCTCCGGGCCGGGGCGGACGGCTGGCGGCTGGACGTGGCCGACGAGCTGCCCGACGACTTTGTGGAGGGCATCCACAGGGCTGTGCGGGAGACGGACCCCAACGCCGTGGTCATCGGCGAGGTCTGGGAGGACGGCACCACAAAAATCGCCTATGACGTGCGCCGCCGCCACCTGCTGGGCAACCACCTGGACGGGCTGATGAATTACCCCTTCCGGACGGCGCTGATCGAGTTCCTGCTGGGGGGCGAGGCCAACGACTTCTGGGAGGCGATGGAGACCCTGCGGGAGAACTATCCGCCCTCCGCCTTTTACTCCGCCATGAATTTCCTGGGCACCCATGACACCCTGCGGATTCTGACCTATCTGGGGGTAGGGGAGCAGAAAACCGGGGAGACCAAGTCCTGGCGGGGCGCGTACCGGATGAGCGAAAAGGAGCTGGAGCGGGGGATCGCCCGGCTGAAGCTGGGGGCGGATGTGCTGTTCACCTTTCCCGGCGCGCCCACGGTTTATTACGGCGACGAGGCGGGGATGGAGGGCTTTGAGGACCCCTATAACCGCCGGACGTTCCCCTGGGGAGGGGAAAATCAGGAGCTGCTGGAGCACTTCCGGAAGCTGGGCGGCCTGAGAAAGGAGACGGAGGCGCTGCGCTCCGGCGGGCTCCACTGGGGCCCCTGCAGAGGGCATATCCTCTCCTTTTACCGGGTGAACGGAAATCAGGTGGTCTGCACTGCGGTCAACGCGGGGAGCGAGAGGGAGAAGGTCACCCTGCCCTGGTCCCGGGAACAGGCCCGGGATGTCCTCACCGGAAAGGTTTACCCGGCGATCACCGGCGCCGTGACCCTGGAGCTTTCCGGCTTTGGCGGGGTCGTGCTGAAATAAACAGCGGGTTTTTCCGGCCTTGGCGGGCTTTTTCACTTCGTTTACAGAAAATTCACATTTAAGTCGTGAATATGTAAATATTTCGGATTATCCTTGAAGATAGAAAAGAATGAAGGAAGCTCTGATTCAGCCGGTAAGCGGCGGCGGCGGGGGATTTTTCGTCAAAAAAGGCGCAAAAAACCGGGAATGGCGGATGTGTTTCCGGCTTGCGCACCCGTTTCCGGGGGCAGAAAACCGCCGTCCGGCCCCAGGCGATGGATCAGAGGTTCCCTGAAGGAGTATCCCTATGAGAAACTGGTTAAATCGTGTGATGGCGGGCCGGTATGGTATGGATCAGCTGGGCCGTGCGCTGAGCGTTGCGGCCTGTATCCTGGCTTTGATCGGCATTATCGGGTCCAAAACCATTTTATCCTTTTTGTGGTATCCGGCCCTGGGGCTGCTGATCTATGATTACTTCCGAATGTTCTCCCGGAAGATCTACAAGCGCCAGGCGGAGAACCAGTGGTATCTGGATCACACGGAGTCCCTCCGCCGCAGGGTTCATCTCCACCGGGATCAGTTCCGGCAAAGGAAGGACTACAAGTTCTTTAGCTGCCCCAACTGCAACACCACCGTGCGGGTGCCCAAGGGCAAGGGAACCCTGAATATCACCTGCCCCCGGTGCAAGGAGCGGTTTACCCGGAAAAGCTGAACCATGTTTGGATATGTGACCGCCGACCTGAGCCAGCTTTCGGAGGAGGAGAAGGAGCGGTATCAGGGCTGCTACTGCGGCCTGTGCCGCAGGCTGGGCCATCTTTGCGGCCAGCGCAGCAGATTGGCGCTGACCTATGACATGACGTTTCTGATCCTGGTGCTGAACTCCGTCTATGGGGGCGAAGAAACCCGGAAAACCCGGCGCTGCCTGCCCCACCCCTTCCGCGCCCATAGCTGCTGGTTCAGCCAGTGGACGGATTACGGCGCCTGGATGAATACGGCCCTGGGCTATTATAAGTGCCGGGACGACTGGAAGGACGAGCGGAAGAAAGGGGCCTGGCTGGGGATGAAGCTGCTGGCCCGTCCCCTGCGCAAGGCGGAGGCCCGATACCCCCGCCAGTGCGCGGCCATGAAAGAGGAACTGGCCGCGCTCTCCGATTTGGAACGGCGGGGGGTCAACGACCCGGATCGGGCGGCCGCCAGCTTTGGCCGCCTGATGGCGGCCTTATTTGTAGTGGATGAGAGCGATGAATACGCGGCGAGACTATACACCCTGGGGGACGCCCTGGGGCGATTCATCTACCTGGCGGATGCCCGAATCGACCTGGCCGATGATTTGAAGGAAGAGCGATATAATCCCCTGACGGGGCTTGTCAGCCTGGATCTGGAGCCGGTGCTGACCATGCTGCTCTCCGATGGAGCGGCGGCGGCGGAAAACCTGCCCCTGAATCGGGACGAACGATTGATTTACAACATTCTGTATTCCGGCGTCTGGCTGAAATACCGGGCCTGGAAGCGGAAGAGAGAGGAAGAATGCCATGGCTGATCCTTATCAGGTGCTGGGGGTTTCCCAGGATGCCTCGGACGAGGACGTGACAAAAGCATACCGGAAGCTGGCAAAGAAATATCATCCGGATATCAACCCCGGCCCCGAGGCCGAAAAAAAGATGCAGGAGATCAACGCTGCCTACCAGCAGATCCAGGACATCCGGAAGAACGGGGGCCGGGCCAACGCCTATGGGCCGGAGGCCGGTTCCAGCCAGAGCTACGACCGGAGCTACGGCCAGCGGGGCTCTCAGCAGGGCTATGGCCAGGGCAGCTACGAAGATCCCTTCTGGGGGTTTGACCCCTTTGGCTTCGGCTTCGGCTTTGGCGGCCAGCAGCAACAGCAGCAGACCCGGCAGGACTTCACCGATGTGAAGATGCGGGCGGCGTCCAACTACGTCCGAAGCGGGAGCTGGGAGGAGGCCCTCAACGTCCTCTCCGAAATTACGGAGCGGGACGGCCAGTGGTATTACCTCAGCGCCCTGGCCAACGCGGGCATGGGCAACCGGATCACGGCCATGAATCACGCGCAGGAGGCCGTCCGTCAGGACCCCAACAACCAGGAATACCGCTCTCTGCTCAGCCGCTTCCAGCAGGGAAATTTCGCCTACCAGCAGGCCCGCCAGGATCACGGCTTTACCGTGGTCAACGGGAACAATCCCCTCTGCACCCTCTGTGCCCTCTGGTCCCTCTGCTCCTGCTGCAGCAGGGGCTGCTATATGGGCTGCTGACCGGGGGCGGTGATTCGCCCGCCTGCGGCGCATTTTATCAGGAAAGGAACGCATCCCTATGTCTAAAATTATCGGTATCGACCTTGGCACCACAAACTCCTGTATGGCCGTTTTCGAGGGGGGAGATCGGGTGATCATCCCCAACGCGGAGGGGGGCAGAACCACCCCCTCTGTGGTGGCCTTTGGGAAAAACGGGGAGCGGATGGTGGGCCAGGTGGCAAAGCGCCAGCTTGTCACCAATCCGGAGCGCACCATCTCCTCCATCAAGCGGAGCATGGGTACGGATTACCGGGTGAAGATCGACGGGAAAACCTACACGCCCCAGGAGATCTCGGCGTTCATCCTGATGAAGCTGAAAAAGGACGCGGAGGCATATTTGGGGGAGCCGGTGACGGAGGCAGTTATCACGGTTCCCGCCTATTTCACGGACGCCCAGCGCCAGGCCACCAAGGACGCCGGAAAGATCGCCGGGCTGAACGTCCAGCGCATTATCAACGAGCCCACGGCGGCGGCCCTGGCCTACGGCGTGGACAAGGAAGAAGCCCAGAAGATCATGGTGTACGACCTGGGGGGCGGCACCTTCGATGTCTCCATCCTGGAGATCAGCGGCGGCGTCATTGAGGTTCTGGCCACCGCCGGCAACAACCACCTGGGGGGCGACGACTTTGACAACTGTATCTGCGACTTCCTGGTAAAGCAGTTCAAGAAGGATCAGCACATTGACCTGTCCCGGGACCCGGCGGCGCTGGCCCGGATTCGGGAGGCGGCGGAGAAAGCCAAGATCGAGCTCTCCGGGATGTCCTCCACCACCATCAACCTGCCCTATCTGACCGTGGGACGGGACGGGCCGATACACATGGAATACACCCTGACCCGGGCCCAGTTCAATGACCTGACCCGCCACCTGGTGGAAACCACCACCGGCCCCGTCCGCCAGGCCATGGCGGATGCGGGGGTCAGCAACAGCGACCTGGCCAAGGTGCTGATGGTGGGCGGCTCCTCCCGTATTCCCGCCGTCCAGGAGCTGGTAAAATCCCTGACGGGCCGGGAGGGCTTTAAGGGCATCAATCCCGATGAATGTGTGGCCCTGGGCGCCTGCCTGCAAGGGGGCGTGCTCTCCGGCGCCGTGAAGGGGCTGCTCCTGCTGGACGTAACCCCCCTGTCCCTGGGCATCGAGACTGTGGGGGGCGTTGCCACCCGGATCATCGAGCGGAATACTACCCTGCCCATCTCCAAGAGCCAGATCTTCACCACCGCCGCCAACTTCCAGACCAGCGTGGAGATCCACGTCCTCCAGGGCGAGCGGCCTATGGCAAAGCAGAACAAGACCCTGGGCAAGTTTAAGCTCACCGGCATCAAGCGGGCCATGCGGGGCGTTCCCCAGATTGAGGTCACGTTTACCATCGACGCCAACGGCATTGTGAACGTCTCCGCCAAGGATCTGGGCACCGGAAAGATGCAGGATATCACCATCACCGCCTCCTCCAACATGACGGACGCGGAAATTCAGCAGGCCATCCGGGACGCCCAGACCTATGCCGCTGAGGATCAGGCCCAACGGGAGCAGATGGACGCCCGGAACCAGGCGGAGGCCGCCGTCTACAAGGCGGAGTCCGTCCTGAAGAATCTGAGCAAGGAGGACAAAAGCGCGGTGAAGGCCGCGGTGAAGGAGGTTCAGCGGGCCATGCGGGGCAAGGACAGCAGCGGGCTGGTCTCCGCCACCGAGCGCCTGAAATCTCTGCTGGCTCAGACGGGAAATCCAATGTAATTTAT
>CAYSNK010000071.1:0-7741 GCA_964432375.1 uncultured Oscillospiraceae bacterium
CGCCCATCAGCGTGCCCGCAGATAACGGATGCGAAACCGTCAGCGTCTACTTGGCCTGAAACCGTTCGGGCTGCCCTCAAAAGTCCATTCACCGGCCCGCAACCACGCCGCTCCCACCAATACGGCGCTCTCTGAAGATCATCCTGGCCGGGTACTATTCTTTCTCGCAGGTTTATTGCTTTATTGAGTTAAATTATATCCTCCTGTCTCCCATTTGTCAACTGTTTTTTCACGCGGGCGCAAAAATATTTCAGAAACCCCTCCCCTTCTCGGAAAAGGTCTGGTAAAATCCATTTGAATCGTATATAATAACCTGTAAAGAAGCAGGAAATATCCATACAAATGCGCCACCGGCGCTTTGCGGATCTTTCCCGCCGGAAATATGGAGGGTATTATGCTTACATTAGAAAATGTCTCTTTCGAGGTGCCCGAGGAAAAGGGCCGGAAAGAGATCATCCGCAACCTGAATCTAACCATTGAGGACCACCGGTTTGTGGTGGTCACCGGCCCCAACGGAGGGGGAAAATCCACCCTGGCCAAGCTGATCGCCGGAATCGAGACCCCCACCTCCGGCCGCATTTATTTCCAGGGCCGGGATATCACCGGGCTGGACATCACCCAGCGGGCCAACCTGGGCATCAGCTTTGCTTTCCAGCAGCCGGTTCGCTTCAAGGGCATCCAGGTGCTGGATTTGCTGCGGCTGGCCGCCAAGAACCCCCGGCTGTCCATCTCCGACGCCTGCCGTTACCTTTCTGAGGTGGGGCTGTGCGCCAAGGACTATATCAGCCGGGAAGTCAACGCCAGCCTTTCCGGAGGCGAATTGAAGCGGATCGAGATCGCCACCGTCCTGGCCCGGGGCACCGGGATGTCCCTCTTCGACGAGCCGGAGGCCGGGATCGACCTGTGGAGCTTTCAGAACCTGATCCGGGTATTCGAGCGGATGCGGGAGACCACTCAGGGCTCCGTTATGATTATCTCTCACCAGGAGCGTATCCTGAACATCGCGGACGAGATCGTGGTTCTGGCCGAGGGCCGGATCACGCAGCAGGGCCCCAAGGCAGAAATTCTCCCCTCCCTGCTGGGAACGGCCTCCGCTGTGGGAAGCTGCAACAAATTCTACCCGGAGGTACAGTGACATGGATCAGATTCAGAAGAGACTGCTGGCGGAGGTGGCCGGCCTCCACGAGGTGCCGGAGGGGGCTTACAACATCCGTGCCAACGGCAGGATGGCCGCCCGGGGCACCACCGCCAACATTGACATCACCTCCAAGGAGGACGGCTCCGGCATAGACATCCGGATCAAGCCGGGCACCAAACACGAGAGCGTCCACATTCCGGTGGTGCTCAGCGAGAGCGGCCTGAAGGAGCTTGTGTACAACGACTTCTACATCGGGGAGAATGCCGATGTGGTTATCGTGGCGGGCTGCGGCATCAGCAACTGCGGCACCCAGGACTCCCAGCACGATGGCCTCCACCGCTTTTTTGTGGGCAAAAATGCCAAGGTGAAGTATGTGGAGAAGCATTACGGCGAAGGGGACGGCTCCGGCAGGCGCCTGCTGAACCCTGGCACCGAGGTCCACCTGGAGGAGGGCAGCAACATGGAGATGGAAATGGTCCAAATCCGGGGAGTAGACTCCACTGTCCGCACCACTGTGGCGGATCTGGCCGCCGGCGCCAAGCTGGTGGTGCGGGAGCGCCTGCTGACCCACGGGCGGCAGGAGGCGGTCAGCCGCTATGAGGTTCGCCTGAACGGGGAGGATTCCGGCGCCGATGTGGTGTCCCGCTCCGTGGCGCAGGACAGCTCCTATCAGAAGTTCGACTCCCGAATTGTGGGCAACGCCAGGTGCAGCGGCCACACCGAATGTGACGCCATCATCATGGGGAACGCCCGCATCCTGGCGGTGCCCCAACTGGAGGCCAACCATCTGGACGCCGCCCTGATCCACGAGGCCGCCATTGGCAAGATCGCGGGGGATCAGATCATCAAGCTGATGACCCTGGGCCTGACGGAGGCGGAGGCGGAGGAACAGATCATCAACGGTTTCCTGAAATAATTCCATTCCACGCAAAACAGCGGGCTTTGCGTCTGCGTTTGCAGGCTGAAAAGGAACGAATCCAAGGCTCATGTCCTTGGATTCGTTATCATTTGCCTTTTTTCCGTCAGCAGGCTGGCGGAACTCTGCGAGGCTCTTGCAGATTCCATTTACAAAGGGGTCTTTTCCTTCACAAGCTCCAGGACGGAGGCGGGCACATAGCGGGAAACATCCTTATGAAAGGTCAGCAGCTCCCGCACCATGGAGGAGGAAACCGCCGTGTCATCCGCCCGGAGGTAGATGGACTCCAAGTCCGGGTTCAGCAGCTTGTTGACCTGGGCGATGCTCTCCTCATAGTCGTAGTCCATGGAATTGCGCAGGCCGCGGATGAGGAAGTTGATGCCGTTTTCCGCGCAATAGTCCGCCACCATGCCGCAATAGGTCACGACCCGGCAGTTCTGTATCCCGTCCCGCGCCAGGGCTTTTTCGATGGCCACTTTCATATCCTCCGGGTCAAAGGTGCGTTTCTTCGCGGTGTTGAAGCCCACCAGAACATAGACTTCGTCGAACAGGCGGCTTGCCTTTGTCACAACCGCGTGATGTCCCAGGGTATAGGGGTCAAAGGAACCGGCAAACAGGCCCCGCACCGGCTGTTTCATGTCATCCTCTCCTTTATTATGATAGCCGCTTCGCAGTTATGATTCTATACGGCGAAGCAAATGGTATCCTGTGCTATCTCGCGGTTATGATACCATAAGTGATTTAGGGATGCAACGCTTTTCCGAAATTTTTCCGATGGGCCTGCCCCTGTGCGCAGATAGCCCGGGCGATCAGTCAAATCACAACAGGCATCGGAATGGGCGGATCGCAATCCGAAGGAAAAAATAGGCTGCCCGCTTCCCCGCCGGCATTTTCTGTTCCATATAGTTTTCTCCCGCAATTTCGGCGTCCTCCGTCACCAGCCTGCAATAGGACAGATCCACCGCCGCCTTCTCCCGAAGCTGGGCGTTCAGTTCCCCGGAATCGATCACAAGCATCAATTCCGTATCCAGGTAAGCGCTGCGCATATCAAAATTGAAAGAACCGATCACACAGATCCGGTCATCCACCAGGATATTTTTTGTATGCAGGGAATAGGCGCCGGAATACTGCGCGATTGTCAGGCCGGTGGACAGCAGCTTTTCCTTTTGGTTCAAATAGTCCACGCACCCCCAGGGGTTTGCGCCGTTGGCCACATCGTTCACAATCATAACCGTCTGCCGGTTGTGTTGGCAAATCCGCGCCAAATCAGCCCGCATCGAATCGGACGCGATCACATAAGGCGTATCAATCAGGACATCCTGCCCGCCGGACATCAGGGAAACCAGTTCCGCCCAAAGCTGCGGCTCTTTCTTCCCCGCCTGAACAGGGTTTGACAGCAGAGTGATTTGGTTCGTTTCCAATACGGGAAGGCCGGAAAGATAGTCCGCTTCAAAGGCCCGGGGATAGGTCTGCCCCAACTCCGCGTAGATTGCGTCCAGTTCTTCCCCATAACCGGCATCCGCCTCGGACGGCTGAAACTCCCACGCCTCGCTGTCCTCGGCCTGCCATACAGTGGAAAAATACTCTGTCAACTGAACCAGGGAGGCTCCGGGCTCCGCTCCCACACTGGTGACAAAAATATCGCTGTCAATATTTTTCCCCCCGTCATTGTAATCTCCGAGGAACAGATCCGTAGAATTTCTTCCGCCCAGCAAATACATCCTGTCGTCCACGATCAGATATTTGTCGTGCATACGGCACATCATCTTCCAGGGCAGCAGCAGATTGACGGGGTTATAGATTTTTATCGACACATCTCCCTCCGCGCAAAGCGCGGCAAAGAACGCATTCCCCCGCACATCAAGGAAGCCGCTGATCCCGTCTATCACGATTTGTATCCGCACGCCCCGCTTTGCCGCCTGATACAGGGCCGAGAGCAGCTCCAGCCCCGCCTGGTCTGTGTCAAAATCAAAGGTTGAAAGGATAATGCTGCTTTCGGCTGACCGGATCATCCCCAGGCGCAGCTCCAGCGCCTCCACATTGTCCTCAACATACAGAACCGCCTCGTCCCCCGGCTCCTCTGACAGGTAGCTGCTCAGGGTAAACTGCGCCGCCGCCTCACCGTGGGTTTGATGGGGCAGCACAGCCCCGAGCACAAAGTAGAGCAAAAAGAGGAGGAGCGCAAGCAAACACCCTTTTAACCCCCGGCGCAGTATTTTCGGAATGTGCTTCATAGCCTCGAATGACCCTTTCCGGCATCAGCCGTCCCTTCACGGTAAATGCAGCAGGAAATGATATGCCCTCTTGCGATTGGACTGATCGCGTCCACGCAAGAATCGGCTTGCTGAAGGGTTCTCTGAATCAATCGTCTGCGTCCGGACGGCGGTTCCTTTCCGCCGTCTTGCGCCCATTGATTCACGGAAAATTCAACAAGCCGATTATAGTTCTCATCCTTTGATTTGTCAACATCCGGCTTCCCCTGCCAGATTTTTCAGCAGCTCCTTCAGCAGCCGCCAGACCCGCTTCGCGGAGGAGACGCTCATCCGCTCCTGGGGGGAGTGAAAGCTCTCGCAATCCGGGCCGATGGAAATGGCGTCCAGCTCCGGAACCTGCCGCAGAAAACAGCCGCATTCGATTCCGGCATGGACGACAATGGCCTTCATCTCCGCGCCGAACAGTGCGCGATAGGTGCGGACAGCAGCGGCCCGCAGCGGGGAGTCCCCCCGGCTTTCCCAGGGCAGATACCCCGCGAAAAAGCGGCAGGCCCCGCCCAGGGCGTCGCTGAGTACAGAAATCTTTTCCCGGATGCTCTCCACGGTCGAGAGATACCCGCCCCGGATCTCCGCCGTCATAATGAATTGGGATGCCTCCGTTTTCAAAACCCCAAGATTGACCGAGCTTTCCACCCGCCCGGGGAAGGCTCCGTTCATATTCTGAATCCCGTCCGGGAACAGGGCCAGCCCTGTCAAAACCCGGTCTAAGGACTGCCGGGTCAGGCAGGCGGCCTGTTCGGGGCCCTTGGAAAGCGACAGGGACAGGCCGGGGGCAACCGCCTGATATTCCCTGCGGAACTCCGCCTCCAGACGCTGAAGCTCCCCCCGCAGCTCCGCAATGCCCGCGGAAGCGCAGACAACCGCGTGGGCGTCCCGGGAAATGGCCAGCCGGGAGGCGCCGCCCTCCAGGGAAATCAGAGATGCGTCAAATTTGCTCCGCAGGCGAAGGAGCACCCGGGTCATCAGCTGGATCGCGCTTCCGTGGCCCCGGTGAATGTCCTCCCCGGAGTGGCCGCCGGGCAAGCCGGTCAGGGTCAGCGCATAGCAGGCCGCGCCGGCGGCGATCTCCTGCCGCTCCACGGGGAGGGCCACCTCAACGCCGCTGCCGCCGCAGCTCCCTGTCAGCACCTCACATTCCACAGCATGATCCAGATTGATCAGTCTCCGGCCCTCCAGCAGATCCCAGCGGACGTGCTCAGCCCCGTAGAACGTGGATTCCTCCTGAACGGTGAAAAGCACCTCCAGGGGCGGGTGAACCAGTTCCTCCGAACTCAGGGCCGCCATGCACAGGGCTACCCCAATGCCGTCGTCGGCGCCCAGGGTGGTGCCGGCGGCGGAGGAAAGCCAATCGCCGTCCAGCTTCAGCGGGATGGAATCCACAGCAAAATCATGGGCGCTGTCCGGTGTTTTCTCGCAGACCATGTCTATATGGGCTTGCAGGATCACCGGCGGCAGGGAGACACAGCCGGGGGAGCCGGGCTTTTTGATGATCAGATTCCAGCCCTCGTCCTGAACACACCACAGGCCAAGCCCCTCCGCCCAGCCCTTGAGGAAGTCGCTGATCCCTTTCTCGCTGCCGGACTCCCGGGGAATTTGGGAAATCCGCTCAAAGAAATAGAGGGGCAGCTCTTCGGGATTGTTTTGAAAGAGCATCTTCATCCCAGTCTTTCGTTTATACATAGCCAATGGAGACGGCAATCACCAGGAACACGCAGGCGATGATGGCCCAGATAATCCACAGGGGCGCCAGGAAGCGGAACCACTTTTTATAGGGGACATGGCAGATTGCCAGGGCTGCCATCAGCTCGCCGCTGGTGGGCGTTACCACATTGGTAAACGCGTCGCCCATTTGAAACGCCAAAACAGCCGTCTGCCTGGACACCCCCAGGAGGTCGGAGAGCGGCGCCATAAAGGGCATGGTGACCGCAGCCTGGCCGGAGCCGGAGGGGATCAGGAAGTTCAGGAGATCCTGCAAAACAAACATCCCGCAGGCGCTGACCTTGGCGGGCAGGCCGCTGAGCACGCTGCCCATCGCATAGATCAGGGTATCCATGATGTTCGCGTCAGTCAGAATATTCGTAACGGCGTTGCACATACCGATAATCAGCCCGGCCCACAGCAGATTTTTGCAGCCCTCTACAAACTGGTCCGCAAAATCGCTGGGTGACATTCTTGCGATAACGCCCACCAGCAGGGCAACAATCAGGAAGATGGCAGACATTTCGTCGATATAGAACCCCAGCTTGATTACGCAAAAGGCAACCGCGACAAAGCCCAGCGCAAAGACAAGGAGGATCAGCTTGTCTCTCCCGGTCATTGGCTTGATCTCTTCCAGATCCAACTGCTCCGCATAAAGCCTGTCGGTTTCACGCATGGTATTCAGCTCCGGGTGGTTCCGGATCTTTCTCGCGTGAAGCAGGAAATAGACGGAGGACACCGCTGCCAGCACCAGGTAAACCGCCACCCGCAAGCCGATGCCGGAGAACAGGGGCAGCTCTGAGATCGTCTGAGCAACGCCCACCGTAAACGCGTTGGTCATGCCGCCCGCATAGCCGATGGCGGAGGAGCAAAACAGCAGGGCAACGGCGGTCAGCGAGTCAAACCCCGCCGCGACGCACACCACATACATCAGGGGCAGGAAGGCCAGATATTCCTCGCAGCAGGCTGCCGAGGCGGAAACCAGGCCAAAGACAAAGACGCAAACGGGAATCAGAAGCAGTTCCTTCCCCTTCAGCTTAATCACCAGATTGGAAAGGCCCGCGTGGAGCGCTCCCGTCGCCTCCACCACCTGGAAGGTGCCGCCGATAATCATCAGGAAGAAAATGATATAGGCCGCGTCCTGCAGACCGACGGTGAAGGACTTGAACACGTCAAAGAGACCGATGGGGCTTTTCTCCACCGAATGGTAGGACTCGATGGCCACCGTATCATAGCCGGTCTCCGCGTTGGCGAACCGGTCAAAGGAACCGGCAGGGATGATGTATGTTGCAATGGCGGCAATCACGATGATGACTGCCAGAATAATCATTGGGTTGATCGGCTTGGCGGCGGTAATCTCTCCGCCCGCTTTCTTTTTTCTCCTCATGGTTTCCCCTCCTAAGGCGAAAGAGTTTTATCTCTTTAGCTTATTAACGAAAGAAAGTATAGCACACCGGGAATGAAAGCGCAACAGAAAATTCATCGGGATTTGACTGTATTTTTATTTTTCGGAGGTACACGAAAAAAAGCAGGCGGACAGGCTTCTTTCCTGTCCGCCTGCGGCTTCCTCATCCGCTCTGCGGAAAGGCTCCGCAGAGCGCCGATGACGCATCCGTTCAGAGGTTCTGCAGATTTATTCCCGGGCCCCCAGATCAAACAACGGCTCCAGCGTATCCGCATACTGTTCAAAGATCTCAAGCAGATACTTATCCCAAT
>CAYSNK010000072.1:0-7657 GCA_964432375.1 uncultured Oscillospiraceae bacterium
CCGGGCGATTGATCCGGAGCTTCCTTAAGCCAGCGGGTCCCACATCTTCATGGGGGTGGGTTCCTGCTCCATGAACTGCTTCAGCTGGTCACTGAGCAGC
This sequence comes from uncultured Oscillospiraceae bacterium, assembly GCA_964432375.1. GTDB lineage: Bacteria > Bacillota > Clostridia > Oscillospirales > Oscillospiraceae > JAJQBJ01. Next base: position 101 of record CAYSNK010000072.1, read on the forward strand.
TCCCGGCGAATCACCACCTGGTAGACGTTCGACTGAAACCACTTCTGGCTGCCCACGAAATAGCCCTTTTGACCGGAGTCGCTGCCCCAGCTGTTCTCGATCTTCCAGCGGTTGGGCCGGCCGTTTTCGTCCAGATTGACGCCGCAGAGCACCATGCAGTGGTTCATAACGCTTTCTCCGGAGAGCAGCCGCTCTTTCTTGCTCATGCCGAACTTCAGGCCGCCCAGAACTTCGCCGTACTGGAAGCAGTCCGGGTCCCAGTAGCCGTTGACGCGGTCCCGGTCACCGTGGCAGTCGCAGCTAAAGAACACCAGATGGCCGGATTTCAGCTGACGCAGGGTCAGATCCTCCAGCTCCTCCTCGGTGATGTTCAGCCAGCGGACATCGTTCTCCACAATATCCCCCAGGAAGGGCTGGGAATAGGTCTTGTAGAGGGGCAGGTGGGGGGTGCTGATCAGATTGACATACTGATCCAAATCATCGCCCACATATTTTTCAAAGAACTCCATGGGGGTCAGGTTGTAATCCGCGTGGTAGACCTTGTCCTTGTCGGTGTACTCAAAGTGAAAGGTCTTGGGGGGCTGGCCATACAGGATGCACAGGGCATTGTACATCTCCTGGAGCATTTCCTGACGGCGCACGGAGGTATCCTTCCCCGCTGCGGCCAGGGTCCGCAGCTCCAGACCGTCCTCCCGCAGCTTGCGGCCCAGGATGGGCAGATACTGCGCGGTGCCGGAGGAGTGGACGGTTTCGGGCATCACCCAGGAGGGAACCAGGCCGTATTTCTTAATCAGGCCCGCAGTCATATCCCACTGGCCGCCGTCGGGGATGGGCCTTTGCATCAGGGTAGAGGTTTCCCGGTCGGTCAGATCCTGGTGGGCGTAGTGCAGGATGCCCTCCAGGAAGTTGTTGCACTTTTCCAGCTTGTCATAGAAGGCCAGATAAGCGCCGGAGAAAGAAAAGTCCTCCAGATTGCACTTTTCAATCACCCGCTCCCGGAGGATGTTCAGGGAGGCGTACATCCAGCAGCGGCCGCTTTGCTTCTGATCGGTAATCTTGGTGGTGGGGATTTCGAGGGAGAAATCCATACGCAGCTTGGCGGCGCTGGAAGGGACAAAGGCGGCGTCGTCCAGCGCGGTGCGGGAAAGTGCGTTGGAGAGGACGGCCAGGCTGGGCCGTGCGGCATAGCCCTCCTCCAGCTTGGACAGCAGCTGAGGGGAGATCGGGGTCACATTTTCCATGATATTCACGATCCTTTGACAAAATATTTGAAAATCCGCTCTCTATTATAGCCGCTCCAACCGCCGTTTGCAAGTTTAATCGTGTTCATGAAACAAGGGAAGCTGCGACCCGTTTCCCGCACCGCCTCGGGGCCGGCCTTTGTTCACCCTTTGAAAAAGTCCTTTTTCCGAAGCTCTTTCCCGGCTTTTTTGTTCCCGGAGCCTTTTTGAGCAACTTTTACAAACTATCTCTTGACCTTTTCCCCGGCAAAATATAATATAATAGGAACAACCCAAATTGCAGGAGAAGCTCTGGACAAGGCGCCGGTGACGTGTCCGTTCAGAGGTTCCCAGATCAGACAGGAGCGCCCCCGTGAAAAGAAAAACCTCATCAGGACCGGACACCATGAAGGCCATCGCCTCGGCAATCGTGAAAGGCCGCTATTTCATCTATCTTCTCTTTTTGATCGCCGCAGTCTACTGCGCCCTTTCGGTGGGAAAGGTGCGGGTCAACCGGGACATCACCGCTTTTCTCTCCCCGGAGACCGAAACCCGCCGGGGCCTGACGGTCATGGAAGAGGAGTTCGTCACCTACGCCTCGGCGGACATTATGGTGTCCAACGTGACCTTTGACCGGGCCCAGGAGCTGGCCGAACAAATCGGGCAGGTGCCCCATGTGACCGATGTGACCTTTGACGATACGCAGTCCCACTATGTGAGCTCCGCCGCCCTCTTTTCTGTCTCCTTTGACGGCACGGAGGAGGAGGAAGCGGTGGTCGCCGCCCTGGGGGAGATCCGGGACGCGCTGGACGGCTACGATGTCTATCTCTCCACCGACATCGGCTCAGACTATTCCAGCCAGTTGGCCGGCGAGATGGGAGGCGTGATCCTGATCGCCGCCATCGTCATTGTGGCGGTGCTGCTCTTCACCTCCCGGAGCTATTTCGAGGTGGTCATCTTCCTCATCGTGTTCCTGGTGGCCGCCCTGCTGAATATGGGCACCAACTTCTGGCTGGGGGAAATCTCCTCCATCACCAACTCCATCGCGGTCATCCTCCAGCTTGCCCTGGCCATCGACTACGCCATCATCTTCAGCCACCGGTATCAGGACGAGGTTCCCAATTTCCCCACCGCCAGGGAGGCGCTGATCGAGGCCCTCTCCAAGGCCATCCTGGAGATTTCCTCCTCCAGCCTGACCACCATCTCCGGCCTGGTGGCCCTCACTCTGATGCAGTTCCGGCTGGGCTACGACCTGGGCATGGTGCTGTCCAAGGGTATTCTGTGCAGCCTGCTGACCGTGTTTCTCCTGATGCCCGGGCTGATTATGCTTTTCCCCAAGGCCCTGCGCCGCACCGCCCACCGGCCTCTGATCCCCAATATTCGCGCCTGGGGCCGCTTCCTGATGAAATCCAAGGGGGGATTCGCCTGGCTCTTTCTGATTCTTCTTCCCTTTTCCATCTACTGCTCCACCCAGACGGAATACGCCTTTTCCGACAGCTCCATTGACGAGCTGATCTACTCGGAAAGCCGGGAATCCATGCACAAGATCACAGACACCTTTGAGCGCTCCACTGTCATTGCCCTGCTGGTCCCCAGCGGGAACACCCAAAGCGAAACCGCCATCCTCCGGGAGGCTCAGCAGTTGGAGGAGATCCGCAGCGTCACCGGCCTTGCCAACATTGAAATCGAACCGGGCCGCTACCTGACCGACGAATATACCCCCCGGATGTTCTCCGAGCTGCTGGACATAGACATCGAGGAGGCCACCCTTCTCTTCCAGGCTTACGGCGTGGAGCATGAGGAGTATCAGGCTATTTTCGGCGATTCGGAAGGCTATTCCGTTCCCCTGATCGATATGTTCCTCTACCTGTTTGAAAAGGTGGATCAGGGCATCGTCACCCTGGACGCCGACACCACGGAGCTCCTGGAATCCCTGCGGGGTTCCCTGGAGCGGGGAGTGGCCCAGCTTCGCGGGGAGAACTGGGATCGCCTGGTGCTGACCGCCAACGTGCCCACAGAGGGGGAGGAGAGCGTGGCCCTGGTGGAGACGCTGCGGGGCATTGCGGAGCAGTATTACGGGGAGGGCACCGTCCTGGTGGTGGGCGACATCACCAGCGCCCGGGATCTTGCCGATTCCTTTAACAGCGATTCCCTGAAAATCAACCTGCTGACCATCACGTTTGTGTTTTTGATCCTTCTCTTTACGTTCCGCACCGTCGTGGGCTCCGCCATTCTGGTGTTTGTCATCCAGGGCAGCATTTGGATCAACTTCTCTTTCCCCTATTTGCAGGGGCTGCACACCTCTTTCATCACCTATATGATCGTCTCCTCTATCCAGATGGGGGCCACCATCGACTATGCCATCGTGGTGATGAACCGCTATCAGGGCCTGAAGGCCGCCCTCCCCAAAAAGGAGGCCATGGCCGAGGCCGTGAACCAGAGCTTTGCCACGGTGTTCACCTCCGGCTCCATTATGACGGTGGCAGGGCTGCTCATCGCCTACCGGGTCAGCGACGTCTATGTGGGGCACATCGGCCTGGCCGTGGGCCGTGGGGCCCTGATCTCGGTGATCCTGGTGCTGACCGTGCTGCCACAGCTGATCTGTCTGCTGGACACAGCCATAGAAAAGACCCGATTCCGCATCCACCGGAACCAAGGAGGCGACCTGCCATGAAACGAATTGGGGCAATTCTGCTCAGTCTGGCGCTCCTGCTGTCCGCCCTGCCCGGGGCGGCCCTGGGCGCGGAGTCTGTTATCTCCATTTCCACGGCGGAGGAGTTTGTAAAATTCGCCCAGGACTGCACCCTGGACAGCTATTCTCAGGGGAAGTCCTTCCTGCTCACCGCCGACATTGACCTGACCGGTCAGGATCTCACCTCTGTCCCCCTGTTCTGCGGCGCCTTTGACGGCGGCGGCCACACCATCTCCGGCCTGTCCATCACCGGAGACGGCTCCCACCAGGGGTTGTTCCGCTATGTGGCCGAGGGCGCCCAGATCAAGAACCTGACGGTCAGCGGCGCCGTCACCCCCGGCGGCACCGGCTGCGCGGTGGGGGGAATTGCCGGGTCCAACAGCGGTACCCTGCTTAGCTGCCGGTTCACCGGCGTTGTCTCCGGCGTCGAGCGGGTGGGGGGCATCGCGGGGGAAAACACCTCCACCGGCGTCATCACCTCCTGCTCCTTCTCCGGCACCCTGACCGGCGAGCATGAGGCGGGCGGCGTGACCGGCTCCAACGAGGGAGTGCTGCTGGACTGCACCAACGACGGCGCGGTGAACACGGTGCCGGTATCCGCAACCTCCAACACCACCTTTGATATTTCCTCCCTGTCTGAGGAGGATTTTGTCAGCGTGATCAACATCGGCGGAATTGCAGGGGAATCCTCCGGCGTCATCCAAAGCTGCGAAAACCGGGGCAGCGTGGGCTACGAGCACCTGGGCTACAACGTGGGGGGCATTGCGGGCAAGACCGGCGGCAGCCTCTCCGACTGCACCAACAGCGGCACAATCCTGGGCCGCCGGGACGTGGGGGGCATCGCGGGCCAGTTGGAGCCCTATGCCATCTGGGATTTCTCCGACAGCAAGCTGGCCGACCTGGAGGAACAGATGAACCGGCTGAACAGCTCGGTGGTCAGCGCGGTGGAGCAGCTTGCCGCCAATGTGGGCACCCTGACCGGAGAATTGCAGGCCATGCTGGACTACGCCCACAGCGCCTCCACCGCCCTGGGAGACATGGTGGACAGCGTGACCAGCGGGGTGGATTCCGTCTATTCCGCCGTCTCTGAGGCGGCAAATCTGTTGGATAGCGAGGCGGCCCAGGCCGCAGATCGCATCAAGGACACCATCGGCAGCCTCCTTCCGGAGGAGAGTGCCCCCGCCACGGACGCCCCGGAGGAGGACGGGGAGACGCCTGCCGGGGAGGGCAGCGAGGAAACCGCCGGTGACAGCGGAGAGGACGCCGCTGAGGAGAGCGGCGAGGTTCTGCCGGAGGAATCCTCCCAGCCGGAGGAGGAGCCCGGCGGCAGCCAGGGCACCCTTTCCGCAGAGAAGCTGAAGGAGCTTGCCGGCCAGCTTCGGGACATCCTCGCCCAAATAGAAGTCCGCTCTCCCGATGCCACCCCGGTGGTGAGCGCGCTGGAGGGGGTCTATCGCTCCGCCTCCGCCCTGAGCAGTTCCCTGGACAGCTCTGCCTCCGCCCTGTCGGAGGAGGTTGCGGACATTCTGGATCAGGTAGACGCCATTTTAGCCGCCATCTCCGAGACGGCGGAGAGCCTCGGCACCATAGAGGGGGATTACGAAACCGATCTGTCCGTCAGTCTGGCATATAGTCAGGACACCGGCGCCATCAGCCAGTGCGTCAGCTATGGGGAGGTTCAGGCAGACACCAACGCCGGGGGCATCGCGGGCTCCGTTGCCTTTGAGGTGGCCTTTGATATGGAGGACGAGCTGAACCTTTCCGGCTATCTGTTCACCAACGCCAGGTATCTGATTTTTGCCGTCCTGCGGGACTGCGAAAGCTACGGCGACATCACCGCGAAAAAGGAGTGCGCCGGAGGCATTGTGGGGAATCTGAGCTATGGCGCCGTCCTGAATTGCGCCGGCATCGGCGGGATCTCCGTGGAACAGGGGGATTACGCCGGGGGCATCGCGGGCCAGGCCGCGGGAAGTATTTTGAACTGCTGCTCCCGCGCAGACCTCTCCGGCGGCGCCTATGTGGGGGGCATCGCGGGCTGGGCCGGGGATCTTTCCGGCTGCCTGTCCTACTCCTTCGTGGACAGCGGGGCCGAATATCTGGGGGCCATCGCGGGCTGGGCAGAGGGGACCGTGGCGGAGAACCAGTATGTGGACGGCGGGCTGGGGGGCATCGACGGGGTCAGCCGGGCCGGTATCGCGGAGCCGATTTCTTATGAGGAGATGCTGGCCAAGGATGATCTGCCCGACGCCTTTTCCTCCATCACCGTGACCTTCCTCGCCGAGGGGGAAACCGTGGAGGTTGTGGAGGTGCCTTTCGGCGGCTCCATTGATGCCCTGCCGGAGGTGCCCAACAAGGGGGAGCAGTATTGGAAGTGGGACGACTTCAACCAGGAGCGCATCTATTACAGCCTTGTGGTGGAGGGCAAGTATTACAACCCCCGCTCCACGATCTCCACCGGCGAGGAGTTTCCCCTCTTCCTGGCGGAGGGCACCTTCTACGAGGGGCAAACCCTGACCGCCGTCCCCTACGCGCCGGATTATGACATCCTGGGCGTCCCGGAGGAGGAGGTTCTCGCCGCCTACACCCTGCTGGTCAACGACTATTCCGACCAGTTGACCCTCCGAATGAGGGCGGAGGAAAAGGGCGCCCTCTACCGGCTGGAGGAGGACGGAAGCTATGTTCCCCTGTCTTATCGGACCGACGGCGGCTATCTGGTGTTCTCCCTGGAAAACGGCGGCTCCATCGTCTATGTGCGGGGGGAGACCTCCCGGCTCCCCTACTTCCTCGGCGGCGGAGCGGGGCTGCTGGTGCTGGGCGGCGGCGCCTTTGTCCTCCTCCGCCGCCGGAAAAAGAAAAAAGCCGCCGCGACTGGCTCAGAGCATCCCTAGGAGGCCGGAAAACCGGCGGACTTGCGGATGGCCGCAGAACAGAAAGGAGTAACCCACTATGGACGAATTTTCCATAACCGTCACTGGCGTCACCAGGACGGAGTATTTTCAAGCCTGCCGCCTGACCGCCCGGCGGCTCTACGCGACCCTGGCGGTGCTGATGGTTGTCATTTGCGCGGTCATCATTCTGGCCATGGAAAATGTCAGCGTGGCGGCCCTGGTTGGCCCGCTGGTGGTTTTCCTCCTTGTTGTGGTGGTCTGCGAGGTTGGCCCCCGGATCGGCTACAAGGGCCAGTTGGAGACCATCACCCCCATCACCTATTCCTTTGGCCCCCTGGGCTGGCGGGCGCAGATGGAGGGCCAGGAGCCGAACCGCATCGAGTGGGAGGCCACCCCGAAGCTGTCTAAGACCCGGGACTGCCTCTTCCTCTTCAACGGCGACACCTCCAGCAGTCTGCTCCCCCTGCGTCTGCTGACGGCGGAGCAGGTCGGCAAGATCCGCGCCTGGTATCAGGCCACCCGGGAACTCTCCAAGGAGTACGAGAAGAAAAAGATGCGCAAGGAGCGCCAGGAGTTTAAGGACAACCATCAGGGCCTCCGCTTCGGCAGTCGGGGCCCCGCCTGGGGCCCCCGGAAGTGGCGGCAGGATTCCGAAAAGAAGAAATGATCCGGGCGCTGTGAGCGGCGCCCGGGGGATTCCTGCGGTTTCGTGTAAAATTTCTCGCGAGACGCTCCCGCCGATTTGTTCAGCCCTTCT
>CAYSNK010000073.1:0-7616 GCA_964432375.1 uncultured Oscillospiraceae bacterium
GCTCAAGAAGATGCAGGAGGACGGCACCTTCGATATGCTGCCCAAGAAGGAAGTTATGAAGCTCCTGGGCGAGATGGAGAAGCTGGAGAAGTATCTGGGCGGCGTAAAGCAGATGAAGAAGCTGCCCTCCGCCCTGTTTGTGGTTGACCCCCGCAAGGAGCACAACGCCATCGCCGAGGCCCGCAAGCTGGGCATTCCCGTGGTGGCGATTGTGGACACCAACTGCGACCCCGACGAGATCGACTATGTGATCCCCGGCAACGACGACGCCATCCGCGCCATCCGCCTGATTTCCTCTGTGATGGCAAATGCCGTCGCCGAGGGCAAGCGGGAGGAGGAGAGCGCAGCCGAGGAGAAGGCCGCCGAATAATCCGCCTCGGCCCAACAACTGAGGAACGATTTGCCCGCCGCTTTTTACAGGGAAACTCTGAATCAATCGTCTGCGGCCGACCGGCGGCTCTTTATCCGCCGGCGCTTGCCGGTTGAATCGGAGCTTCCAAAGAATAATATGGAGGTTTTGAATATGAATTTTACTGCTGCTGACGTGAAGGCGCTGCGTGAAATGACCGGTGTCGGCATGATGAAGTGCAAGGAAGCCCTGGCCGCTTCCGATGGCGATATGGACAAGGCTGTTGAGTATCTGCGGGAAAAGGGCGCCGCTACCGCCGTCAAGAAGGCAAGCAAGGTTGCCGCAGAGGGCATGAGCTATGCCGCTGTTGTGGACGGCATCGGCGTTGCCGTGGAGGTCAACTCCCAGACCGACTTTGTGGCCAAGAACGAGAAGTTCCAGACCTATGTTTCCAATGTTGCCGCCGTCATCGCCAAGGAAGATCCTGCCGATGTGGACGCCCTGATGGGTCTGACCTATCCCGGCTCTGACCGCACCGTCAAGGACATTCAGAACGACCTGGTTCTGTCCATCGGTGAAAACATCAGCGTCCGCCGCTTTGTCCGCTATGCAGAGGGCGTGAATGTTCCCTATATCCACATGGGCGGCAAGATCGGCGTTCTGGTCAACCTGGCTGTGGACGGCATTGAGAGCGCCGCCGTCATCGAGCTGGGCAAGGATCTGGCGATGCAGATCGCCGCGATGTCCCCCTCTTACGTCTCCCAGGACGAGGTTCCCCCGGAGGAGGTTGAGAAGGAGCAGGCCATCCAACTGGCCAAGGCTCTGGAGGAGAGCGCCAGCGACCCCAAGATGAGCAAAATGCCCGAGGAAAAGCGCACCATGATCGCGCAGAACAAGGTCAAGGGCCGCATGAACAACTTCTATGCGGAAGTCTGCCTGCTGAACCAGGCTTTCGTCAAGGAAGCGAAACAGACCGTGGACGCCCATGTGAAGCAGGTTGCCAAGGAACTGGGCGGCAAGGTCACGGTGGTCAAGTTCACCCGTTTCGCCACCGGCGAGGGCATCGAGAAGAAGGAAGAGGACTTCGCGGCAGAAGTCGCCTCCATGCTGAAGTGAGAAAGGGCTAATCGCGTTCATCCGCGCTCCTGCCGGAGCGCGGATTTTTTCGCCTTTTTGAAAATATGAGAGTCTATAACAAAAACATAAAAATTTAAAATAGTAAACAACAACTCTTCCCATCTGCGGGAAAACTGTTAAAATGATAAAAGTGTTCTCACAGGGAGAACGGATTCTGTTTTTTGTGTTTGCCCCAGGTGGAATGGAGGAGAAAGATGAAAGAACTGAGATTTATCTGGAGCTACGTCCGACGATACGGCCTGCAATATCTGCTGGGCATCCTGGCCCTTTCCGTTGTGGATCTCGTGAATGTAAACGTCCCGAAATGCACCGCCGCCATTGTAGACGGGCTGAAGGACGGCAGCATGGGCATGGACGGGGTTCTCCGCTATGTCCTGCGGATCGCCATTTTGGGCCTGGTCATTGCCGTCGGGCGTTTTTTCTGGCGGTATTTTATTATGGGCTCCGCCCGGGGGGTGGAGCGGGATCTGCGGGATCAGATGTTCGGGCACCTGGAAAGCCTGTCTACCCGCTATTTCAACGAACACAAAACCGGCGACCTGATGGCCCATTTCACCAATGACCTGTCGGCGGTTCGCGAGTTCCTGGGGCCCACTGTGGTGACGGCCTTTGACGCCACGGTCATGCTTCTTCTGGTGCTCTATCAAATGGCGTTTTATGTGAACCTGCGGCTGACGCTGCTGGCAATCGTCCCCATGGTGCTGATTATCTTTGGCGATTACTTATACGGCAGGCTGATGCACAGGCGCTTCCTGGAAAAGCAGAAAGCCTTTTCTGACCTGACCGACCAGGTTCAGGAGACAATTTCCGGCATCCGCGTCATCAAAGCCTTTGTCCAGGAGCGGAAGGAGCTCTATGCCTTCGCAAAGACCAACCGCAACAACCAGGAGAAAAACCTGGGCGTTGTCCGCCTGCACGCGCTGTTCATGCCGCTGATGGATCTGGTCATTGGGTGCAGCAGCCTGCTCACCCTGATTTACGGCGGCTATCTGGCCATTGTGGGGGAGATCACGCTGGGGCAGTTTGTGGCCTTCAACCAGTATGTGACCATGCTGGTGTGGCCCATGATCGCGGTGGGGGACTGCATGACCTTTGTCTCCCAGGGGCTGGCCTCCCTGAAGCGAATCCTGGTCATTTTTCAGGAGAAGCCGGAGATCTTCGATAACGAACAGACAGAGGATATCCCCGCCCTGGAGGGGGAGATCGACCTGAAGGGGCTGACCTTTGCCTATCCGGATCAAACGGGAACCCGGGTGCTGGATTCCGTGACCGTCCATGTGGAGAAAGGGGAGACTCTGGCCATTCTGGGGCGGACGGGCAGCGGCAAGTCCACCATGGCGGATCTGCTCCTCCGGCTGTATGATACCGGGTCGGACATGATCCGCATTGACGGCCATGTGCTCAGCCGCATCCCCCTGGAGGTGCTCCGCCGGGATATTGCTTATGTGCCCCAGGAGAGCTTCCTTTTCTCCGACACCGTGGAGAACAACATCACCTTCGGCGCGGAAAACCGCAGCCATGAGGAGGTGCTCCAGGCCGCCCGGAATGCCTGCATCCACAATAACATTGTGGAGTTTCCCCAGGGGTACGACACCGTGGTGGGCGAGCGGGGCGTTACCATGTCCGGCGGCCAGAAGCAGCGCAGCGCCATTGCCCGGGCGCTGCTCAGGGATGCCCCCATCCTGATCCTGGACGACGCTCTGTCCGCTGTGGACACAGACACGGAGGAGCAGATCCTGCACAACCTGGGGGAGGTCCGGGCGGGGAAAACCACCCTGATCATCGCTCACCGGATCTCCACCATTCAGAACGCGGATCATATCCTGGTGCTGGACGACGGACGGGTGGCGGAATACGGCAGCCATGAGGAGCTGATGGCCCTGGGCGGCATCTACCGCAGAATTTACGAGAAGCAGCAGTTGGAAAAGCAGCTGGAGCAGGAGGGAGGCGCGGCAAATGAAACAGACGAAAGCTGAGAAGAAGCGCCGCACCATTCCCCGAATGCTCTCCTATTTGAAGCCCTATCTGAGGGTTGTGGCGTTCTGCCTTGTGCTGGTGCTGATTTCCACCGGCCTGGAGCTCTGGAAGCCGATCCTGATCGGCGACGCCATCGACAATTTTATCACCGGGGATTATGAGGCCGGAGAGCTGGTGGCGGAGCGGTTTCACGGCGTCATCATCGCCGCAGTCAAGTATGTGCTCCTGCTGGTTGCCCTGTTTTTCTCCGACCGCATCCAGTATCTGCTCATTCAGGAAACCGGGCAGAAGATCGTCTATGAAATGCGGCAGGAGATTTTCCGTCATGTGGAAAGCCTGACCATGCGCTTTTTCGACCTGACGCCGGTGGGGACCATCGTCACCCGGATCACCAACGATGTGGAGGCGGTCAACCAGCTTTATTCCAATATCCTGGTAAAGCTGTTCCGGAATGTGGTGAAGGTTCTGGGCCTGGTTGTCATTATGCTGCTGATTGACGTGAAAATGGCGCTGCTCTCCTTTGCGATGGTTCCGGTGATCGTGGGCCTCACCTCCCTCTTTACCCACATTGCCCATAAGACCTACCGCTTTGTGAAAACAAAGATCACCGCCTTAAACACGTTCCTGTCTGAAAACATCTCCGGCATGAAGATCATCCAGATCTTCAATCGGGAGCAGCGGAAGTTCGAGGAGTTCAACGAGAAAAGCCGGGATCTGTTCCGGGCCTATTACCGGGAAATGCTGGTCTTTGCCATCTTCCGGCCCAGCATCTATTTAACCTCCATCCTCGCGCTGATCATCGTCCTGGTGGGGGGAAGTCAGAGCGTGCTCCACGGCGGGATCTCCATCGGCACCCTGTACATTTTCATTCAATATATCAACTCCTTTTTTGAGCCCATCCAGGAGTTGGCGGAGCAGTTCTCCACCCTCCAGTCTGCCGTGGCCTCTGCGGAGAAGATCTTCACCCTGCTGGATACCCAGCCCCAGATCCGGGAGAAGGAGGAGCCGGTGGTGCTGCCCGCAGTCAAGGGGCGTATCGAGTTTGACCATGTGTGGTTTGCCTACGATGGGGAGCACTATGTGCTGCGGGACGTCTCTTTCACCATCGAGCCCGGCCAGCGGGCCGCCTTTGTGGGGGCCACCGGAGCCGGGAAGTCCTCCATCCTGAATCTGATCGGCCGCTATTACGACATCCAGAAGGGCGAAATCCGCATTGACGGCGTCAACATCAAGGATATGACCCGGGAGCAGATCCGCAGCGCCATCGGCCAGGTGCAGCAGGACGTGTTTATCTTTACCGGCGATATCAGCAGCAATATCCGCCTGCGGGATGAGGAGATCACCGATGAGGAGATCCGCCGGGCCGCGGAGCACGTCAACGCCAGCCGCTTTATTGACCGCCTGCCCCGGAGGTATGGGGAGCCGGTATCCGAGCGGGGGGCCACATTTTCAGCGGGCCAGCGCCAGCTTCTCTCCTTTGCCCGCACACTGGCCCATGACCCGACGATTTTGATCCTGGACGAGGCCACTGCCAATATTGATACGGAGACAGAGCAGTGGATACAGGACGCGCTGGAGAAGCTGATGACCGGCAGAACCACCATCATGGTTGCCCACCGCCTGTCCACCATCCAGCACGCGGATCAGATTTTCGTGATGCACAAGGGCAGAATCCGCGAGCAGGGCACCCATCAGGAGCTGCTGGAGCAGAACGGCATTTATAAGATGCTCTACCAGTTGCAGCTTTCCGGCACATAAGATAGCATGGCGCCGTGGCAGGCAGCCATAAAAAAGTCTGTATCTCATGAGCGTGAGATACAGACTTTTTTTGAAACGGAGGCCGCCACAAGGGAACCGGGCTTGGATGGGCCCGGTTCATCCATCCCTTGGATAGCACCGGTCAAAGGCCGCCAGGAACCCGTCCAGCTCCTGCCGGGTGGTCAGATGGCTCAGGCTGACGCGCCAGGAGGAAAGCGCGTTTCTCCGGTCGCCGGTCACGGCCATAACCGCCCTGGAGGGGGCCCCCGCCTCCGCGCAGGCGGACTTCACTGAGACGCACACTCCCTGCTCATCCAGCTTTCTCTGAAATACCGTTCCCTTCACATCCCGGACGCTCAGATTCAGGATATGGGGCACAGCGTCCTCCGGGCTGTTGAAGCGCACTCTGGGATAGCGGCCCAGTTCCCGGCGCAGATACGCGCTGTGCGCCCGCACAAGCTGATTCCGCCCCTCCTGTTCCTCCAGCGCGAGGCGGAGGGCCGTCTCCATAGAGGCCGCCAGCGCCAGCGCAGGGGTCCCGCTGCGGAACGCGGTGGTGCTCAGGCCCCCATGGATCAGCGGCTCCATCGGGACAAACCTCCGCTTTACCAGGATGCCCACCCCGTTGAGCCCGTATAGCTTGTGAGCGGTCAGGCTCATGGTATCCGCCCCCTCAAAGGACACGGGGATCTTCCCGATGGCCTGGGTCGCGTCTATATGCAGGCGGCAGTCCGGATAGTCCCGCAGGATCTCGCTGATCTCCCGGATGGGCTGGACGGCGCCCAGCTCGCTGTCCACCGCCGTCACCGCCACCAGGGCGGTATCCGGACGCAGCATTTTCTTCAGTTCCTCCAAATCAAGGGTTCCGTCTGGCCGGACGCCCACCAGCTCCACCTGATACCCCTGCCCTTTCAGGGCCTCCAGGCTGCCGCTGACGGAGGAATGTTCCAAGGGGGTGGAGAGGATATGCCTCCCCTTGGCGGCCCGGGCCAGCCCCTTGACGGCCAAGTTGTTGGACTCGCTGGCTCCGGAGGTATAGATGATCTCCGGCGGCCTGACCCCCAGAAGGCCCGCGATGGCGTCCGTCACCCGGGCCAGCTCTTCCCTGGCCATCCGCCCGGCCCTGTGGGTCGAATTGGGGTTCCCGGAGAACGTGCTCTCTGTCTGACAAAAGCGCCGCAAAACCGCCTCATCCGCCGGCGTGTTCGCCGCGTAATCCAGATAAATCATATTGGTTCCCTCTTTGTGTTCCGGAAGGTCTGGATCAATCGCCCGGGCCGGGCGGCCCTTTTCCGCCGGCCCCCGCCGGTTGGATCGCGAAGTCCTTTCCCATGATTCCGGTAGTATTATAGCATATCAGGCCGGGGTTTTGTACGCTTCTTTGGAAATTCTACCCGGAAAGCGGCGATTCCGCCGGAAAACTCCTTGACGGGAGGGGAAGAAACAGGTAAAATAAATCCGTCTTTGAAAAAATGCGTCACCCGCGCTTTGCGGATTTTTTCCAGGAATGTGAGGAGCTTATCATGTCTGTTAAATATATTTTTGTCACCGGCGGCGTGGTTTCCGGCCTTGGCAAGGGAATTACCGCCGCCTCCCTGGGCCGTCTGCTGAAGCAGCGGGGCTTTAAGGTCACAAACCAGAAGCTGGACCCCTATTTGAACGTGGACCCCGGCACCATGAGCCCCTATCAGCATGGCGAGGTCTTTGTCACCGACGACGGCGCGGAAACCGACCTGGATCTGGGCCATTATGAGCGCTTCACCGATGAAAACCTGACGGTCAACTCCTCCGTCACCTCCGGCAAGGTTTACTGGAACGTGCTGAACCGGGAGCGCCAGGGCGATTATCTGGGCGGCACCATCCAGGTGATCCCTCACATCACGAATGAGATCAAGGATCGCATTTACCGCATGGGCAAGACCAGCAATGTGGACATCTGCATCACCGAGATCGGCGGCACCGTGGGGGATATTGAGTCCCAGCCCTTCCTGGAGGCCATCCGGCAGGTGGGCCGGGAGCTGCCCAGGGAGGATGTCATGTATGTCCATGTGTCCCTGGTTGTCTCCATCCCCGGCTCCGGGGAGCTGAAATCCAAGCCCACCCAGCACTCCTGCAAAGAGCTGCTGTCCATCGGCATCCAGCCTGATGTGATCGTCTGCCGCGCAGATCAGCCCTTGACGGAGGATATCCGCCGGAAAATCTCCATGTTCTGCAACATTCCCCCCGAAAACGCCATCGCAAATCTGACCGCCCCCATCCTGTATGAAGTCCCTCTGATGCTGGAGGAGGAGGGCCTGGCCGATGTGGTGGTAAAGCGGCTGAACCTGCACTGCGGCAAGCCCGATCTGTCCGAGTGGACCGCCATGGTCAAGCGGGCCAAGTGCTGTGAGGAGGA
>CAYSNK010000074.1:0-7425 GCA_964432375.1 uncultured Oscillospiraceae bacterium
AATATGGCTACGATTACTGCCGGCGATTTCAGAAACGGCAAGACCTTTGAATATGACGGAAAGATTATGCAGGTTGTGGAGTTTCAGCACGTGAAGCCCGGGAAAGGCGCCGCCTTTGTCCGCACCAAGATGAAGAATATTGTCACCGGCGCCGTGACCGAAACTTCCTTTAACCCCACCGCGAAGTTTGAGGAGGCATTCATCGACCGGACAGTCGTCACTTACAGCTATAACGACGGCGACCTGTATTACTTCATGGACAGCGAGACCTTTGACATGACCCCGATTGCAAAGGAAGATCTGCCCGAAGCCTTCAAGTTCATCAAGGAGGATACGGAGTGCAAGCTGCTGTCCTATAAGGGCAAGGTATTCTCCGTTGAGATCCCCAACTTCGTGGAGCTGGAAATCATTGATACCGAGCCCGGGTTCAAGGGCGATACCGCTACCAACGTGACCAAGCCCGCCGTGGTGGAGACCGGCGCCGAGATCAAGGTGCCTCTGTTCATCAACGTGGGGGATCGGATTCAGATCGACACCCGCACCAGCGAATATATGGCGCGCTGCAAGTAATCGAAGGATACGGGAAAAACCGGAAAATGCCCCTGCCCGCGATACGGCGGGGCATTTCCTTTTTGAAAGGAGCTTTTTGCAATGACGATTTCGGAAAAGATTGCCCATCTTCAGGGCCTGGCCGAGGGGATGGAGATCCAGAAGGAAAACTCCAAGGAGGCGCGGCTGCTGACCGCGATGCTGGAGGTGCTGCAGGAGATCGGCGCCCAGCTGACTGAGATGGAGGATAACATAAACCTGGTCAACGAGGAACTGGATGAGGTTTCCGAGGAGCTGATGGCTCTGGAGGAGGATCTCTGCGCCGAGGACGAGGATGAGGATGACGAGGATGACGAGGACGATGAGGCATGGGCGGACGAGCTGGAGGATGAGGACGGCGTCTACTATGTGGTGGAGTGCCCCAGGTGCGGCGAGCAGATGACCCTGGACGAGGATTCCCTGCTGGAGGGGAACATCCGCTGCGCCGCCTGCGGTCAGCTTTTTTCCCTGGAAGTCGTTGACGGGGAGGACGCGGAGGCCGACGAGGCTGACTATCAGGACGAGGAATAAAGAGAGAGAAAGGACCGGGCCGGAAAACCGGCCGCAGAGAACCGGCGGGCCTCAGCGCTGAGGCCCGCCGGAGTTTCTCCCATAACACAGTTTTTTTGGGAAGCGTCAAAAACCCCTTGCTTATGACAGATTCCGGTGCTATAATGAGAGCGTCCCGCAGAGATGCGGGAGGATTTCCCGGAATGGCAAGCAGTTCCGGTGAAATCTGTCAGATAGGAAGCAATCGGTGCCTCTGATGCGCGAAGGCGCAGGCCAGAGGGTAAAAGGGAAGCAGGTGCAAATCCTGCACGATCTCGTCACTGTGATTGGGGAATGGAGAGGCGATGTGCCACTGGCTCCGGCTGGGAAGGGGCCTCTCCGTGCAGATCCATCAGCCAGGAAACCTGCCGCTTTGCTGGTACAGGAATGTTCATTCCAGATCACGAGTTCTTGGTCGTACCGCTTCAGATTCTGCTCTGCGGCAGGGTCCATTGGTGTTGCCTTTTACTCGCCGGTAGAAGGCACTTTTTTTGCGCCTGACGGCGAAGGAACCCCATCCCTGTGCCTCCCGCTGACAAAAGTCAAAATCAGTGAATTGGAGGACAAGATTATGAAGAAACTGTTTGCTTGTATGCTGGCGCTGGCCATGCTGACCGCCGCCCTGACCGGCTGCTCCAGCTCCGGCAGCGAGGATGCCGCGGAAACCCCCGCCGGCACCGCTGCTGTGGAGACCGCTTCCGCCGAAACTCCCGCTGGGGAAACGGAAGCCCCTGCCGAAACCCCCGAGGAGACCCCTGCCGCCGAGGAGGAAGAGGAGGAAGACGAGGAAAATTATGACACCGGCGACGCCTCCCTGGACGATCCCCGGAACCAGGATGAGATCGGGGAGTACGAGCTGCTGGTGGTCAGCTTCGGAACCAGCTTCAACGATTCCCGCCGCCTGACCATCGGGGCCATTGAAAACGCCATCGCGGAGAGCAACCCGGATTGGAGCGTCCGGCGGGGCTTTACCAGCCAGATCATCATCGACCATGTGGCAAAACGTGACGGCGAGATCATCGACAACGTGGGGGAGGCCCTGGATCGGGCCGTAGAAAACGGCGTTAAGACCCTGGTTGTCCAGCCCACTCACCTGATGAACGGCCTGGAGTACACCGATCTGGTGAACGAACTGGGTACATACTCCGACGCGTTTGAGGCGGTTGCCATCGGCGAACCCCTGCTGACCAGCGACGATGATTTTGCGAGGGTCGCCCAGGCCATTGTGGATGCCACCGCCGAGTATGACGACGGCGAGACCGCCATCTGCTTTATGGGCCACGGCACCGAGGCCGAGTCTAACCAGGTCTATGAAAAAATGCAGCAGGTGCTGACCGATTTGGGCTATACCAATTACTATGTCGGCACTGTGGAGGCCACTCCCTCCGTAGATGATGTTCTGGCCGCTGTTGACGCAGGTGAATACACCAAAGTGGTTCTGGAGCCTTTGATGATCGTGGCCGGAGACCATGCCAACAACGATATGGCCGGTGACGAGGAGGGCAGTTGGAAAACTACCTTTGAGTCCGCCGGATATGAGGTGACCTGCCTGGTGCGGGGCCTGGGCGAACTGCCTGAAATCCAGCAGCTTCTGGTGGAGCACGCGCAGGCTGCCATTGACTCCCTGGCAAAATAAAATGCGAATGGAGCGGTCGGGGTAAATGCCGGGCCGCTCCTGTTTTTAAGGAGGACCAGCGTATGAAAAAGTTTATGCAGACCGCAGCCCTGCTGACTGCGGCGGCCCTGTCCCTTGGGCTTTTCACCGCCTGCGGCGGGGAGACAGCAGCGCCGGAGGGGACTGCGGCGGCGGAAACGGAGCGCGCAGCAGTCACGGAATCCCCCGCCGCCGGGGAAACGCCTGGCAGCCAGGTGGCGACCGCCGAGGATATGGCGGAGCCGGTGGAGATCGTGACGGAGGGGATGGAGCCCGTCTATGGCAGCGACCTGAAGGACGGAACCTATGAGGTGACGGTGGATTGCAGCTCCTCCATGTTCAAGATCACCTCCTGCGAGCTGACGGTGGAGAACGGCGAGATGACCGCCGCCATGACCATGGGCGGCACCGGTTACCTCTATGTCTACATGGGCACGGCGGAGGAGGCCGCCGCCGCCGAGGAAACCTCCCGCATCCCCTATACGGAGAACGCGGACGGCACCCACTGCTTTACCGTTCCCGTGGAGGCCCTGGACGCCGCCACGGACTGCGCCGCATACAGCAAAAAGAAGGAACTCTGGTATGACCGCACCCTGGTGTTCCGGGCAGACTCCCTGCCCGCCGAGGCGTTTGCGGAGGGGATCATCACGGACCCCGCCAGTCTGAATCTGGCTGATGGGGTCTATACCGTGGAGGTGGCCCTGGAGGGCGGCTCCGGCCGCGCTTCCGTGGAGTCCCCCGCCAAGCTGACGGTGGAGGGCGGCGTTTTTACCGCCGAAATTGCATGGGGCAGCTCCAACTATGACTATATGAAGGTGGGGGAGGAGCAGTATTTCCCAGTCAATGCGGAGGGCAACTCCACCTTTGAGATCCCCGTCACCGGCTTTGATTACAAGATGCCGGTGCTGGCGGACACCACCGCCATGAGCCAGCCTTATGAGATCGAATACACGCTGTATTTCGACTCCGCCACCATTCAGGCCCAGGGATGAACGGAAGAAACTTGCTTCGGCTGGCGGCGGGGCTTTTGGCGCTGGGGCTGCTTTCCGGCTGCGCCCAATCGGCGGAGCCGGTTTCCTCCCCCCAGACCCAGGAACCCCAGGGCGCCCGGGATTGGGCCTCCATGGAGCCCACAGGCAGCCTGGAGCTGCTCTACGCGGATCAGTTCTCCGTGGACTATTATGAGGACGGCGTTTCCCTGATTACCATTGAGGGGGGCGACCGGTTCCTGACCGTGCCCCAGGGCCAGGAGGCCCCATCGGGACTGGATGAGGACATCACGGTGCTGGAGATACCCATGAGCCAGATCTATGTGGCATCCTCCTCCGCCATGGATCTGTTCCTCCAGATCGGGGCCCTGGATCATGTGTCGATGACCGGCACCTCGGCGGAGGGGTGGAGTATTCCCGAAATCGCCCAGGCGGTGGAGGAGGGGCAAATCCTCTACGGGGGCAAGTACAGTGCCCCGGACTACGAGATGATCCTCAGCCAGGGCTGCTCTTTGGCGGTGGAAAACACCATGATCTACCACAGCCCGGAGGTAAAGGAGCAGTTGGAGGAGCTTGGCATCCCTGTGCTGGTGGAGCGCTCCAGCTACGAGTCCCACCCCCTGGGGCGGATGGAGTGGATGAAGCTCTACGGCCTGCTGACCGGAAGGGAGGAGCAGGCGGAGGAGTTCGTCAGCGATCAGCTGGAACAGCTTGACGCCGTCCTGACAGAGGAAAACACCGGGAAAACCGTGGCCTTTTTCTATCTCAGTTCCAACGGCTACGCCAACATTCGCAAGCCCGGGGATTATGTCTCCAAGATGATCGAGCTGGCCGGGGGCAGCTATGTCTTTACCGACCTGGAGGATGAGGACAACGCCCTGTCTACCATGAATATGCAGATGGAGCGCTTCTATGCCGGGGCCAGGGACGCGGACTATCTGATCTATAACAGCACGGTGGACGGCGAGCTGGAAACCCTGGATCAGCTGCTGGAAAAGAGCGAGCTGCTGGCGGAGTTTAAGGCGGTTCAGGAGGGGAACGTCTGGTGTACCAACCAGAATCTGTTCCAGCAGACCTCCGGGGCCTGCGGCATGATCCTGGATTTCCACGCGATCATCTCCGGGGAGGCGGATGACATGGATCAGCTGACCTATCTGCACCGGCTGCGCTGAGAGAAAAAGAGAGGGGCGCAATATGAAAAAGCAAACAAGGCGCTATCTGCTGTGCTATCTGATTCTGGCCCTCCTGCTGGGGGTGCTGCTGGTGGCGAATCTGAATACGGGCAGCGTCCATGTGAGTCCGGGAAAGGTGCTGTCCATTCTGCTCTCCCAAGGCGGAGCGGGCACCGAGGAGCGGATCGTCTGGAGCATCCGATTGCCCCGGATGCTGGCGGCGGCCCTGCTGGGCGGGGCGCTGTCTGTCTCCGGTTTTCTGCTCCAGACCTTTTTTGCAAACCCCATTGCGGGCCCCTTTGTCTTGGGCATTTCCTCCGGCGCGAAGCTGGTGGTGGCGCTGGTGATGATCTTCTTCCTGGGCCAGGGGCTGGTGATCAGCTCCGGGGCACTGATCCTGGCGGCCTTTTTCGGCTCCATGATCTCCATGGGGTTTATTCTGCTGATTGCCGGCAGAGTGAAAAAGATGTCCCTGCTGGTGATCTGCGGGGTAATGATCGGCTATATCTGCTCCGCCGTTACGGATTTCGTGGTGACCTTCGCGGACGATTCCAATATCGTAAACCTGCACAACTGGTCCATGGGCAGCTTTTCCGGCACCAGTTGGAGCAATGTCCGCACCATGGCGGAGGTGGTATTTGTCGGACTGCTTTTTGCCTTTCTGCTGTCCAAGCCCATGGGGGCCTATCAGCTGGGGGAGGTCTATGCCCGGAATATGGGGGTGAATATCCGCCTGTTCCGGGTGGAGCTGATCCTGCTGTCCAGCCTGCTCTCCGCCTGCGTCACCGCCTTTGCCGGCCCTATCTCCTTTGTGGGGGTGGCGGTGCCCCATCTGGTCAAGAGCCTGTTCCGCACCGCTCGTCCCATTATCATGGTGCCTGCCTGCTTCCTGGGGGGCGGCGTGTTCTGCCTGTTCTGCGACCTGATCGCCCGGACGGTGTTTGCGCCCACAGAGCTTTCCATCAGCTCGGTGACCGCCATCTTCGGCGCGCCGATTGTCATTTGGATGATGGTGTCCCGGCAGGTGCGCCGGGAGCAGAGCTAGGGGGCGGTTGAGATGGAACCGATTCTTCAAACAGAGGCCCTTTCGGTGGGGTACAGCGGCAAGGCGCTGCTTTCCGGAATTGAGATTTCCGTCAGGGCTGGGGAGATTCTCACCCTGATCGGCCCCAACGGAGCGGGGAAGTCCACCATCCTCAAGACGCTGACCCGTCAGCTTGAGCCGATTGGCGGCCTGGTCTGGCTGGAAAACCGGCCCATGGGGGAGATGAAGGAGAACCAGGTGGCCCGAACCATGTCCATCGTCATGACCACTCCCATGGAGCCGGAGCTGATGACCTGCGGCGAGGTGGTCTGCTCCGGCCGCTATCCCTATACCGGGCGGCTGGGGCTGCTCTCCCAGGAGGATCGGAGAAAAGCGGCAGAGGCCATGGAGCAGGTGAATGTGGCCGACCTTGCGGATCGGGATTTTAACCGGATCAGCGATGGCCAGCGTCAGCGGGTGCTGTTGGCCCGGGCCATCTGCCAGGAGCCGAAGGTACTGGTCATGGACGAGCCCACCTCTTTCCTGGACATCCGGCATAAGCTGGAACTGCTGGCCCTCCTAAAGGAGCTGGTGCGCCGGAGGCAGCTTGCGGTGATCCTGTCTCTCCACGAACTGGATTTGGCGCAGCTGGTGTCGGATCGCATCCTGTGCATCCGGGAGGGGGCGGTGGATCGCTGCGGAACGCCGGAGGAGATCTTCACCGGAGGCTATATTCAGCGGCTCTACGGCGTGAGGTCCGGTACCTTCCACGAGGAGTTTGGCAGCCTGGAGCTGGAACCTGTGAGGGGGGAGCCCCAGGTCTTTGTCATCGGCGGCGGCGGCACCGGCATTTCGGTTTACCGGAAGCTGCAGCGGGAGGGCATTCCCTTTGCCGCAGGGGTGCTCCATGAGAATGATGTGGACTGGCCGGTTGCCACCGCTTTGGCGGCGGAGGTGATCGGGGAGCGGGCCTTTGAGCCGGTGAGCCTCCAAGCCCTGAACAGGGCGCTGGAACAGCTAAAAAAATGCCGGAAGCTGATCTGCTGCCTCCGGAGCTTCGGCACCATGAACCGGAACAATGAAAAGCTGCTGGAATTTGCCCGCGAACAGGGCATTGAAATTGAACAGCCGCAAGGCATATAAATGTTTTTACCGTGAGGCGGAGCTTTCACTGTAAAATCCCATGCGCCCATCGCAGCCGGAAAAGGAAGCATAAGGGCGCATGGGTATTTTTTGTGCATCCCAAATCGCAAGATAAAAAGCGAGTGTTCTTACAGCTTTTCAAATGCTGTAAGAACACTCGCTATGGTCGGAGTGTCGGGATTCGAACCCGAGGCCTCATGGACCCGAACCATGCGCGATACCAAACTTCGCCACACCCCGATCATTCAGATCGTGCATATTATATCTCAGACGTTTTAAATTGTCAAGGGAAGGTCTGAATAAATC
>CAYSNK010000075.1:0-7331 GCA_964432375.1 uncultured Oscillospiraceae bacterium
CCTCCATTGCGCCCATGCCCAATACCGATCCTGTCATTGACAGTCCGGAGGGGGTCGCCCTGATCCGGAAGCGGGCCGCCGAGAGCTGCGGCGTCAATGTCTGGCCCATCGGCGCTGTGTCCGTGGGGGAGAAGGGCAGGGAGGCCACAGACCCCAAGGCCCTGAAGGAGGCGGGGGCGGTGGCCCTGTCCGATGACGGCGTGCCGGTGATGGACGCCAACCTGATGCGGGATCAGCTGATGCGGGCCAGCAGGCAGGGCATGACCATCCTGGCCCACAGCGAGGATATCAACCTGGTTCGCAATTACGCGGTCAACGAGGGGCGGGTATCCCGTCAGTTGGGCATTCCGGGCCGCCCCGGCATTGCCGAGGAGTACATGGTCATGCGGGACGCAATGCTGGCCGAGGAAACCGGAACAGCCGTCCATATCTGCCATATCTCCACCGCAAAGAGCGTGGAGATCGTCCGCCGCTATAAAAAGCGGGGGGTGCAGATCACCTGCGAGACTTGTCCCCAGTATTTCACCCTGACCGAGGACGAGATCCTGACCCAGGGCGCCATGGCCCGGGTCAATCCGCCGCTGCGCACCTCCGGCGATGTGGATGCCATCCTCAAGGGGCTCAAGGACGGCACCATCGACGCCATCGCCACGGATCACGCCCCCCATTCCGCCGAGGAAAAGGCAAGGCCCCTGGTGGACGCCCCTTCCGGCATGGTTGGCCTGGAAACCGCTTTGGGCGTAACCCTGAACGCGCTGTATCACACCGGCCGCATGACCCTGTCCGCGATCCTGCGCAAGATGACCATCAACCCGGCCAATATCCTGCGCATCCCCAGGGGCCGCCTGGCGGTGGGCTGCGCCGCCGACCTGACCCTCTTTGACCCGGACGAGCGCTGGACGGTGGACCCGGAAAAATTTGCCTCCAAGGGCCGCAACACCCCCTTTGGCGGGATGCAGCTGCGGGGCAGGGTGAAATATACCATCGTCAACGGCAGGATCATTTATCAGGATAAAGGAGATAATCAAGATGTCCTTTGAAGTGCTGCAAAACAAGATCCGCAGGCTGAAAAACCCCACCGTGGCCGGACTGGACGCCCGGGTGGAGTATGTCCCCCAGTTCATCCTGGACAAGCACATTGCCCGGCACGGGAAAACCCGCCGGGCTGCTGCCGAGGCCATCTATGAGTTTGACTGCGGCCTGATGGACGCCCTGTGCGATCTGGTGCCCGCCGTCAAGCCCCAGGCGGCCTACTTCGAGATGCTGGGCTGGGAAGGCATGGAGGTGCTGGAGCGGGTCATCCAATACGCCAGGGAGAAAGGGTTCTATGTCATCGCGGATGTCAAGCGGGGGGACATCGGGACCACCGCCACAGCCTATGCGGAGGGCTGGCTGGGCGGCGTCCGGGTGGGGGACGCCTTCTGCCCCGGCTTTGACGCGGACTGCGTGACCCTGAACGGCTATATGGGCTCCGATGCCGTCAAGCCTTTCCTGAAGGAGTGCCGGGAGCGGGATAAGGCCCTGTTTGTCCTGGTTCACACCTCCAACGGCTCCTCTGTGGAGCTCCAGGACATGGTCTGCGGGGATCGCCTGGTCTACACCGTCATGGGCGGCCTGGTCGGGCGCTGGGGCGGCGAGGCCCCTGAGGATCTGGACAAATATGGCTATAACTGCGTGGGCGCGGTGATGGGGGCCACCTATCCCGGCGACCTCCGCGCCATGCGGGAAAAGCTGCCCCACACCTTCTTCCTGGTGCCCGGCTACGGCGCCCAGGGGGGCACTGCTGCCGATGTCAGCTACGCCTTTGACCGCTATGGCCACGGGGCCATTGTAAATTCCTCCCGGGGCATCCTGTGCGCCTGGAAAAAGACCGGCGGCGAGGGGGAGGATTATCAGGCGGCAGCCCGGGCCGCCGCCATCGCCATGCGGGACGACATCGCCGCCTATACCACCATACTTTAAAAAATACGGGGAGGAGAACGCCATGCCCATCACAAGAGCTTGCGCTGTGCTGGAAAACAGCCGTCTGAACGACACCACGGTTTCCCTGTGGCTGGAGGCCGGGGAGCTTGCTGAAGAGGCAAGGGCCGGCCAGTTTATCACGATCAAGTGCGGCAGCGGACTGCTGCTGCGCCGCCCGCTCTCCATCTGCGATGTGGACAAGGCGCGGAACGCCCTGCGGGTGGTGTTTGAAATCCGGGGGCAGGGCACCGCCTGGCTTGCAAGGCTGCCCGCCGGACATCGGGCGGACGTGCTGGGGACTCTGGGCCACGGCTACGAGTTCCCGGAGGGAAAGGTGCTGGTGGCCGGCGGCGGAATCGGCGTGCCCCCCATGCTGTACGCCGCCCGCTCTGCGGATCAGGCGGTGGCCGCTGTGGGCTTCCGCAGCCGGGATCAGGTGATCCTGACCCGGGAGCTTGAAGCCTGCTGCGAGAAGGTGGCGCTGATCTCCGATGACGGCTCCACTGGCCGCAGGGGATTTGTCAGCGTCCTGGTGAAGGAACTGCTGGCGGAGGATTCCGGCATCAAGGCGGTGTTCGCCTGCGGCCCCAGGCTGATGCTGAAATCGGTGGCCGACGCCGCCGGAGATGCCGGTGTGCCCTGCCAGGTCAGCATGGAGGAGCGGATGGGCTGCGGCATCGGAGCCTGCCTGGTCTGCGCCTGCAAGACCCGGGGCCCCGATGGGGAGCGCTACAAGCACGTCTGCAAGGACGGCCCGGTGTTCAAGGCGGAGGAGGTGTGCTGGGATGAATAACGCGGTGGATATGCGGGTAACTCTGGCGGGAATGACCATGAAAAACCCGATTGTGGTGGCCTCCGGCACCTTTGGCTTTGGCCGGGAGTACGGCGGGTTTTACGACCTGGACGAGTTGGGGGGCATCTGCGTAAAGGGCCTGACCGCCCAGCGCCGGGAGGGGAATCCGCCCCCCAGGATCGCGGAAACCCCCTCCGGCGTTCTAAATTCCGTGGGGCTGCAAAACCCCGGGGTGGACGGCTTCATTGCCGGGGAACTGCCGGAGCTGAAGCGGCATGATCTCCGCGTCATCGCCAATATCTCAGGCAATACGCCGGAGGAGTACGGCGAGATGTGCGCCAAGCTCAGCGATGCCGGGGTGGATATGATCGAGGTGAATGTCTCCTGCCCCAACGTCAAGGCGGGGGGACTGCAATACGGCACCGTGCCCGAGATGACCGCCGAGGTCACCCGCATGGCAAAGGCCAATTCCAAGGTGCCCGTGCTGATCAAGCTATCCCCCAATGTAACGGATATCACGGTGATCGCCAGGGCCTGCGAGGATGCCGGTGCCGATGGGCTGAGCCTCATCAACACCCTGCGGGGAATGTGCATCGACGTAAAGACCCGCCGCCCCGTTTTGCGGGTGAATACCGGCGGGCTCTCCGGCCCGGCCATTCTGCCCGTGGCAGTGCGCATGGTGTGGGAGGTTTCCAACGCTGTGAAAATTCCCATCCTGGGCCTGGGCGGGATTTCCCGGGGGGAGGACGCGGCCCAGATGATGCTGGCCGGGGCCACCGCCGTGGCAGTGGGCACCGCCAGCTTCGCGGACCCCTATGCCCCCGTCAGAGTGCGGGATGAGCTGGCGGAGCTGGCGGCTTCCCAGGGGCTGAAGTCTATCACAGAGCTGACCGGCGGCGTGAAGCCCTGGTAATTTGAAAGAATAGAAGAGCGAACAGACTATGACAACGATTTATCTGATCCGTCACGCGGAGGCAGAGGGAAACATCTACCGCCGCTGCCACGGGCATTACAACAGTTTTATCACAGAAAACGGGCACCGTCAGATCGAGACGCTGCGCCGCCGCTTTTTCGACCTTCCGGTGGACGCGGTGTATTCCAGCGACAGCTTCCGCACCATGACCACTGCTCAGGCGATCTATGAGCCAAAGGAACTGGAGCTGCACACCACCCCCATGCTGCGGGAAATCGGCTGCGGCGTTTGGGAGGATGTTCCCTGGGGCAATTTGCAGCGGGAGGGCCCGGTTCAGCTTCATCAGTACCTGCACTGTGACGAAGCCTGGCAGGTGGAGGGCAGCGAAACCTTCCCCGGCGTCCGGGAGAGAATGGTGAAAAGCCTGCTGGAGATCGCGGAAAAGCACGAGGGCCAGACCGTTGCCGTGGTCAGCCACGGTATGGCCATCCGGACGGCGGTTTCCGCCTTTCTGGGAACGGAAACCGGGAAGCTGCCCATCTGGGAGAATACGGCTGTCACCACCCTGATGGCGGAGGACGGCCAGGTGACTGTGGCGGACATGGGGGACGTCTCCCACCTGACAGAGGAGGTTTCCACCTTTGCCCGGCAGCAGAAGAGCCGCGCCCTCTTCGGCGGGAAAAATACCCAGATGTGGTTCCGCCCCATGGAGCTTCCCGCCGAGTCGGAGGTTTATCTGGCCTGCCGCCAGGATGCCTGGCTCAGTATCCACAAGACCATGGAGGGCTACGACGGGGCCCGCTTTCTTCGGGAGGCGCTGGCCCACAGCGCCTATGATTCCCGGGCGGTGATGGTCGCCATGCTGGGGGAGGAAATGGCCGGGCTGATCCAAATGGACTTTGAAAAGGATCGGGACGTGGGCATCGGCTGTATTCCCTTCTGCTATATGAAACCGGAGTTCCGGGCCAAGGGTCTGGGCATCCAACTGCTGGGGCAGGCGGTTTCCGCTTACCGCAGCCAGGGCAGGACCCGGCTGCGCCTGCGCTGCGCGCCGGATAACTCCCTCGCCCAGGGATTTTACCGCAGGCACGGCTTTTACAAGGTCGGCTGGGCGGATAACAGCCCGGTTCCCCTGGAGCTGCTGGATAAGAACATCGGGTTTTAGCCATCGGCCGGGGCTTTCCTGCCGGGAGAGGGAACGAAAACCGTTTGTTCAGAACGTCCCTCCGGATACGGTTCGATGGAGGGCCGGGCCTTACGGATTCGGCTCCTCTGTTTTCGCAGAGGAGCCGCTGCGCTTGTGGAACGGATCGGTTGAACCGGCATCCGGTGCTGCCGGGCAGGGAGGCCCTGCGGGGTTCAGCGCCCGGCGCTGCCCGAGCGGGCGGTTCCGTTCGTCATGTCCCTGGCGGCGTTCCCCGCGTCGTCCACGGCGTTTTCCGCGCCGTCAATGACATCTTTGGCGCCTTCGGCCACGCCGGTTCCGGCGTCCTCCACGGCGTCGATCATGTCATCGCCAACGTCGCTGCCGGTATTGCCGTCGGGCGTGGTGGTTTCGGTTTCAACCCGGTCCTCCACTTCGCCGTTGGAATTGGCCTGATAGGTGGAATCTGTGGTTTCCGCAGGCGTATTGGTGGCGTTTGGCTGAGCGGGACTGCCGCTTGTGTGATCGGTTTCGTTTGTCCGATTGTTGCCGCAGGCGGTCAAGGTCAGTGCCAGCACAGCGGCCATAATCCATGGGCGCAATTTCATACGAGTTCCTCCAGTCTGTCAGATTGTGATGGAATCAGGGCGATTCCTGCATAGTATGGCCCACAGCGCGGGGAATTTATGCAGGAAAAAAACTTGAAAAAGCGCGCACCGGGATTTATAATCAATTTACTGTGAAGCGGAGTTTCACAGTGAAAACGATCTGTTGAAAGCTCCGCTTCCATCGGAACGCGCTCTGCGGCGAGGGCTTTTGCACCAGGGAGCCGGCACACAGAAAAAAGGAGGGGCGGCGCACATGGTCGGAAAACGATACTCCAGACAGCGGGAGCTGATCTATCAGTGCCTGAAAAACTCAACGGAGCATCTGACTGCTGATATGGTCTACCAGTGGCTGAAAGCGGAAAATTCCAGCCTGAGCCTGGGAACAGTTTACCGCAATCTGAACCTGCTGGAGCAGCAGGGCTATGTGGTGCGTATTCCGCTGGAGGTTGACCGCTATGACGCAGATACGACCCCCCATGGGCATCTGGAATGTCGCCGGTGCGGCAGGCTGTTTGATCTGAAGGGGGATGCGGATCAGGTTGTCCGCCTGTTTTCCGAGGCAAACCCCGGGGTGCGGATGGAGGGCTGCGCGTTGGTTTTTCGCGGCATCTGCGAGTCCTGCGGGAAAGGCCGGGAGTGATTTCCCCGCTTCAGCCGGCGGGAACGGGCAGCGGGAAAGGGCCGCCTGCCGGTTACAAATTTAAATTTGGGAAATCGGGTTTTATCGGGTATTGACAAGCTCCCTGAATTGTGTTAGTATAACACTTGCATCTGACAGAGAGCCTTTTTGGAGAGATGTCCGAGCGGTTTAAGGAGCTGGTCTTGAAAACCAGTGATCCCTTCAGTGGGACCGTGGGTTCGAATCCCACTCTCTCCGCCAGTTTTCCAAAATCGAATCATGCGAACCATTCTACCACCGTGCAGAAGTACTCAAGTGGCCGAAGAGGCGCCCCTGCTAAGGGCGTAGGGCGGGTGACCGTCGCGAGGGTTCAAATCCCTCCTTCTGCGCCAAACCAATCTCATCCGAACCTGCCTCCGATAGGAGATGGGTTCGGATGATTTCTTTAAAAAGATGGTGATCATGGCCCTTGCCGTTCAAGACAAATCCCCCGCCGGAATAGGAGCGTTCCTGTCCCGGCGGGGGATTTTTATCTGGCTACTGGATTACTGGCCATTCATATAGTCGTAGAATTTCACCATCATGGTGGCGGTCTCCGCCCGGGTTGCCTCGTTCAGAGGATTCAGGGAGAGAGTGCCGTTATCGTTGGCGGCGCCGGAAATGATGCCCACTTGGGTGGCCCAGAGCACGGCGTCCTTCGCCCAGCTGCTCACCTTCTCCGCGTCCGTGAAGCCAACGAGTTCACCGTTGACCTCCGGCCGGCCGCAGTAGGAGTAGAGGAACATCGCAATCTGCTCCCGCGTCACATTGTCATTGGGGGAGAAGGTCGTGGCGCTGGTGCCGCTGGTGACGTTGTTCTCATAAGCCCACTGGACGGCGTCAGAGTACCACTGGCCGGAGGGCACATCGGTAAAGGGATTCTCACTGCCCACGGCGGGGGAACCTGCCATGTTATACAGGATCTGCACGATCATGGCCCGTGTGGTGGTAGCCAGGGGGCTGAAGGTGTCCTCCCCGGTACCGGCCATCAGGCCCAGCTCGCAGGCCCGCTGGACATGGGGATAGAACCAGTCGGATTCCTTCACATCGACGAAATCCTTCTGAGGCGCTGCGGGCTCCTCTGCGCCGCAGAGTGCGCAAACCCCATCCACATAAGTATGTTCCTCGGTGGTGGCGTCATCCCCGGCGGAGCAGGCTTTCGTGTGCGTGCCGTCTCCGTTGTCGGTATAGGTGTAGCTGTGGCCGGTGGCGGGAATGACCACGGTCTCCCGGCTGAGTTCCTCAAGGCACTC
>CAYSNK010000076.1:0-7203 GCA_964432375.1 uncultured Oscillospiraceae bacterium
AAAACAAAAGAGGAAAGCAAGCTGCGCTTTCCTCCGCTGTTTCAATTTTGTAAATTGATTCCTCGGCTGATTACTCAGCCTGGGCGGGGCTGAAGTCCTTCCCCTTGTAGGTCATGCAGTTTGTGCACAGCCTGTGGGGCAGACGAAACGCACCGCACTTGGGGCATTTGATGACGCCGGGAGTCTCCAGCTTCCAAACGGAGCTTCTTCTCTTATCACGTCTTGCCTTAGATACTTTTCCCTTTGGGACTGCCATGTTCGACACCTCCTGTTAAAGCTGCCCTCCCGGGCGCTGATTTTACTTGTTCTCTGACTGCTGCTCTTCCAACAGCTTTGCCAATACAGCAAATCTGGGATCAATTTCTTTTCTGCACTTGCAGGAACCGAAGTTCAGGTTCACGCCGCAGCCGGCGCAGACCCCCTTGCAGTCCTCCCGGCACAGAACCTTGGAGTCCATGTCCAGGATAAAGGCCGTTGTCAATGCGTCATCCAGATCCAGCTCGTTGCCCTCCAGGAGAAGGATATCCATGCTCTCCTCGTCAACCTCGTTGTCCAGATGGTCTGCCAGCAAATTTTCCACCCGAACCCGCTTGACCCGCTGAAATTCCCTGGCGCACCGGTCACAGGTGAGATGAAGATTGGAGGTCAGATCAGCGGTCAAGGTCAGGACTCCGGCGGAATTTCGCACCTCACCCACCGCCTGTACAGGCTCACAGACGGGCTTCCTCCCATAAAAATCCAGATCAGAAAGATTGATTTTATATGCGAAGGGGATTCGTCCTCCATTTACATGGATGATGTCCTTGAGATTCAAACGCATAACGCACCTCGCATAGCAGTACAAATGATAGTATAACGCAAGTTTTTCCCCTTGTCAAACACTTTTCTTCAGAAAAAAGCATTTTTTCAAGGGGAACCCGGCAGCCTGTCCAGGATAGCAGAAATCAGGCCGGTTGTCAAGTTTTAATCCATGGAAAGGCCCCAATAGGGGGCCTCCTCCCAGCGGGGGAAGGAAACGCCGCCGGGAACCAGGACGTTGTCCTCCGCGACGGTGCCCAACCCCTTGTGCCAGAACACCGGGGTTCGCGCCGCCGCAGTTTCAGCGTGCAGATGAAACAGCACCGCCCGGGCTGCCCGCCGGACGTCCCCGGGAAAGAGCAGCTCCCGGAACGTCAGGGCGCGCCCCTCCCGATCCACGGCGCAGAGGCCGGTTTTCCCGTCCAGGGAGATCCGATACAGCCCGCCGCCGTAAAGCCGGCAGTAATCCCCCTGCATCCGGACGGCCTTCAGGGGCGGCTGGACGTGGGGAGTGCCTGCCAGCAGTGCTTCCCGCCCCGCCGCGTAGTCCTCCGGCGGGATGGGGACAACCGCATCCTCCCCAAAGACGCCCCCGGCGGTCACGGTAAACTCCCGGCGGAAGAACACCGTTCTGGTGCCCAGAATGCCCTCATACCAGCGGTAAAGGCTTTCGCTGGCCGGGAGGAAGCAGACATAATCCGCCCCCCGCTCATAGCCCACCACGCCGGATCTCCAGATGGTTTTGCCGCCGTAGCCCCGGCCCCGGTACATATCCGGGGTGCCAAGTGCATATAAATAAGAACAGGTTTTCACCGGCTTGCCGGGGAAATGGAGGAGGAAGCCGTCGATCAAATAGATGGCGCTGCAAAGCTGATCCCCCACCTGGGCGGCAACGCCGTCCCCGGGCCGGTAATATTTTTGGAAGTAAAGCTCGGCGCAGTCCAGGTCGCCGCCGTAGGCGAGCTGCCAGACGCGCTTCAGCGCCGCCTCATCTCCGGGGCGGGTTACGCGATAAATGGGCTGGGCCATAATCCAAGCACCTGCTTTCTTTGGACTGATTCAACGGGATGGTAGCTACATCATAAGCGCAATCAGGGCGGTTCGTCAAGCGAATGAAGAGAATTTCGGGAAGTTTTTGAAAGGCGGGAGGAAAATGAAGGTTCAATATCCGAATCCGGGGAGAAAGGGGCCGGCCAGGAGGCCGGAGAAGGAGAACCTCCGCCTCCTGTCCCTGCGGCTGCTGGCGGCGGTGGCGATTTTTCTGGGGGTCCTCGGGGCAAAGAGCTGGCTGCCCGGGGCCTCCGCCCCGGCGATGGCGGCGCTGGAGGGAAGCCTGCGGGCGAACGCCGATCTGGCGGCAGTGACCCGGGCGCTGGGACAGGCCGCCGCCGGGGACCGGGACTTTACCGCGGTGTTCCGCAGCCTGTTCCTCACCGGGGAGGCCCGGGGAGAGCAGCCGGTTGACCCGGCGCATTTGCGGGCGGAGTCCCGTTTCCTGAGCATGGAGCACTCCGGTCAGGAGCTTCTGCGGCACTATCTGCCGGGCGGCAACCCGGAGGGATGCTGGCTGGATTCGGAGGGGACAGGAGGGGAGGCCGGTGAAGCGTGAGTTCGCCTTCGGAAAAATAAGGATCACGGCGGGAGCGGCCTTGGCCGGGGCCCTCCTGCTTTATTTGGGGCAGGAGGAGATGCTTCTCCTGTTCGGGCTCTCCGGGGCGCTCCACGAGCTGGGCCACTGGCTTGCCGCCCGGCTTTGCGGCGTTCCTGTGGAGGGGCTGCGGGTTTCCGCCTCCGGCGGGGCCATGGAGCTGGGCAGATGGTGCGCCCCGGGCCAGGAGGCCCTGATCCTGGCCGCCGGGCCGGTGATGAACCTGCTGGAGGCCGGGCTGTGCGTCCGAATGGGGCTGGAGCCCGCAGCCGGGGCCGCCCTTTTGCTTGGCGTGCTGAACCTGCTGCCTGCGGGCCCGCTGGACGGGGGGCAGCTGATGGGCCTGCTGCTCTCTGAGGTTTTCGGGCCGGAGCGGGGAGCCCGGGCCGCCGGAGGGATCAGCCTGGCGGCGGCAGGGCTGCTGTTGGCGGGGGGAGTGCTCTTTTTCCGGGCCGGAGGGACACCGGCGCTGCTCTTTTTCGCCATCTGGCTGCTGATTTTTACGATTTATTCCTGATTTCCCTTGCCATTTTCCTGTGTCGCGGGTAAAATAAAAAAGATTCAAAAAGATGAAATGGGAAGAGGGGAAAACTTCATGGACCCGAGATTGGAGCGAATCCTGCCCCGCGTGCAGAAGCCCGCCCGCTATACGGGGGGCGAATATCGTGCGGTAATCAAGGATAAAAAGCGCGTAACGCTGCGGTTTGCGTTCTGCTTCCCGGACACCTATGAGATCGGAATGTCCAACCTGGGGATGAGAATTTTATATGGCCTGATGAACGAGATGGAGGGCGTCTGGTGCGAACGGGTGTTTGCGCCCTGGATCGACATGGAGGAGGAGATGCGGAAAAACCGCATCCCCCTCTATGCCCTGGAATCCGGAGATCCCATTACCCACTTCAACTTTATCGGCTTTTCCCTGGGCTATGAGATGGCCTACACCAACGTCCTGAATATGCTGGATCTGGCCCATATCCCGGTACGGGCAGCGGATCGGGGCGAGGAATATCCCATCGTGGTGGCCGGGGGCACCTGCGCGTTCAACGGGGAGCCGCTGGCAGACTTCGTGGACATTTTCTCCCTGGGCGAGGGGGAAGAGGTCACGGTGGAGATGCTGGAGCTGTATCAGAAGGGCAGAGAACTGGGCTGGACCAAGGGGGAGTATCTCCGCCGGGCGGCGCAGATCCCCGGCCTGTATGTCCCCTCCCTCTATGAGGTGGACTATCACGAGGACGGCACGATCCGCTCCATCACCCCCCGCGACGGCGCACCCGCCAAGGTGACCAAGCGGATCGTCCAGGATCTGGATCACGCCTATTATCCCACAAAAACCATTGTCCCCTCCACGGAGATCGTCCATGACCGGGTGATGCTGGAGGTGTTCCGGGGCTGTATCCGGGGCTGCCGGTTCTGCCAGGCGGGGTATGCCTATCGCCCGGTGCGCACCAAGCGGGTGGAGACCCTGGTGCGGCAGGGGATCGAGGCGGCGAAGGACTCCGGCTATGAGGAGATGACCCTGTCCTCCCTGTCTACCAGCGACTATCGCCCCCTGAACCGGCTCTGCGACGGCCTGCTGGACTACTGCGAGCCCCGGAAAATCAGCCTGAATCTGCCCTCCCTCCGGGCGGACAACTTCTCGGTGGAGCTGATGGAGCGCATCCAAAAGGTGCGCAAGTCCGGCCTGACCTTC
The DNA here is from genome assembly GCA_964432375.1 of uncultured Oscillospiraceae bacterium. Lineage (GTDB taxonomy): Bacteria > Bacillota > Clostridia > Oscillospirales > Oscillospiraceae > JAJQBJ01. The sequence continues at coordinate 4,137 of CAYSNK010000076.1, forward strand.
GCCGCCGAAGCCGGGACCCAGCGGCTCCGGGATGCCATCAACAAGGACGTCACCGAGGAAGATGTGCTGAACACCGCCCGGCTGGCCTTTTCCGGCGGCTATTCCACGGTGAAGCTATACTTTATGCTGGGCCTACCCACGGAAACCGACGAGGATGTTTTGGGCATCGCGGATCTGGCCTATCAGGTCTACAAGACCTGGCGGGAGGCCACCCCCAACCGGGCCAGGGGGGTGAAGATCACGGTTTCCACCTCCTACTTTGTTCCAAAGCCCCACACGCCCTTCCAATGGGAGCCCCAGATCCCCATGGAGGAGTATCTGCGCCGGGTGAAGCTGCTGCGGGGGAGCATGAAAAACCGCTCCATCCGCTATGACTGGCACGATGCGGATATGTCCTATATGGAGGCTGTCCTGGCCCGGGGGGACCGCCGCCTGGGCCGGGTGATCGAAACCGCCTGGCGCCACGGGGCCCGGTTTGATTCCTGGGATGAGTGTTACAGCCTTGCGCGCTGGATGGAGGCGTTCCGGGAGTGCGGCCTTGACCCGGATTTCTACGCCGCCAGGGAGCGGAGCAGGGAGGAGATTCTGCCCTGGTCCATGATCTCCGTCGGCGTCCGGGAGGACTTCCTGTGGCACGAGCGGGAGCAGTGCTACAAGTCCGTGGTGACCCCAAACTGCCGCAGGAGGTGTACCGGCTGCGGCGCGAACCTGCTGCTGGAAGGGGGGAGAAAGTGCGATGAGTGACCAGAGACTGCTGTTCCGCAAGGAGGGACGGGCCATCTATATCAGCCACCTGGATCTGATGCGCACCTTCCAGCGGGCCTTTCAGCGGGCGGGAATCCAGATCCGTCACGCGGGCGCCTTCAACCCCCATCCCTTTATCGCGGTGGCTATCCCCCTGTCCCTGGGCTATTCCTCCGTCTGCGAGCTGATGGACTTCGGCCTGGAATCCGGCTGCGCCTTGGAGGAGGTGCCGGGGAAGCTGAATCCCGTCCTGCCGGAGGGCCTCTCGGTGGTAAAAGCATATAACGCCACAAGGCCCACCAAGGAAATCGGCAAGCTGGTTTGGGATCTGGCTCTGGTCTTTGACGGCGGCATCCCCCAGGGGGTGGAGGCGGGGCTGGACGAGCTTTTTGACCGCCCGGAGCTGCCCATGCGGAAAAAGAGCAAGAAGGCCAAAAGCGGCTTTACCACCGTCGATCTGATCCCCTTGATTGGCCGGCGCTCCATGGAACGCCGGGGCAGCGAGCTTCACCTGACCATTGATCTGGCGGGGCAGAATCCCGGCCTGAATCCCGGCCTGCTCCAGGAGGCCATCGCCCAGTTCTATCCCCAATTTCAGCCGGATTTCCTCCGGGCCTGCCGGCTGGATATTCTGGATCTGGACGGCCAGCGGTTCGAGGGAGAGCTGCGGGATTGATTCAATCAAAAAACAGCAGGAGAAAGCAAAGGCGCTTTCTCCTGCCGCTTTTTTCGGGCACCTGAATCCATTTGCCCTTCATATTTGCCGGAGCGGGCGCATATCCTTGTCTCAGCCGGCAAAAGAGGATAAGGGAGCGATTCAATGCGTTCAGAATGGAAGGATAATCGGGGGATTCTGGTGGGGACCGTGGTGGATGAGCCCGCCTTTTCCCACGAAAATCACGGGGAGGACTATTTTCGGCTGACCCTGGGGGTCTGCCGTCTGAGCGGTGTGGAGGATACCCTCCACATCATTGCCAGCCGAAGCCTGCTGGAGGGATGCCCGGCCGCCCAGGGGGATCGGGTGGAGGCCCGGGGGGAGGTGCGCTCCTACAACAACCGGTCCGGGCAGGGCAGCAGGCTGCAAATCTTTCTCTTTGCCCGGCAGCTGGCCCTGACCGGGGAACCGCCCAGAAATGATGTGCAGCTGACGGGGGCGCTGTGCCGTCCTCCGGTGTACCGGCGCACCCCCATGGGCAGGGAGATCTGCGATCTCCTGCTGGCGGTGAACCGGCGGTATGGCCAATCGGATTACCTGCCCTGCATCGCCTGGGGCAGCCTGGCCCGGCAGTGCAGGGAAATGGGGGTGGGGGAGAAGCTCTCCTTCTGCGGGCGGCTCCAGAGCAGGAGCTATGTCAAAGTGATCGACGGGGCGGAGGAGCGGAAAACCGCCTTTGAAATTTCCATCATGGAGCTGCGGCAGGAAGGGGAAAATGAATAGCCGATGAGCAAAGAAATCAAAATATTTGTGCAAAAGGGAAATTTATCCGTTCTTTTGAAAGATCACGGGATACCCTCTTGCAAAATATAACGTAATCCGTTATAATAACCCGGTACGGCGATGGGGCCGGCTCAGAAGGATCGGACGGCGCGTTCTTCGGGACAGCGGTTTTTTCGGCTCCGGCGGCGGTTTCAGCCCTGCCGGGGCCGCTTCTTTTTGCGGCGTGCTTCGTACCCATGCTGCTTGTGGGAAGTCCCCGGGAGTCCTCCCTCATTTCGCCAAGAGAAAGAAAGGAAGAGTAATCAATGGCTATCACAAATGAATATCTGAAGGGGGTCTACGAGGGCCTGGTTCAGCGCAACCCCGAGCAGACGAAGTTCCTGCAGGCGGTTTATGAGGTCCTGGAATCCCTCCAGCCCGTGATCGAGCGGGACCCCCGGTATCAGCAGCAGGGCCTGATCGAGCGGCTGGTGGAGCCGGAGCGCACCATCCAGTTCCGGGTGCCCTGGGTGGACGACAGCGGCAAGGTTCAGGTCAACCGGGGCTATCGCGTGCAGTTCAACTCCGCCATCGGCCCCTATAAGGGGGGACTGCGCTTCAGCCCCCTGGTGAACCTGTCTACCATCAAGTTCCTGGGCTTTGAGCAGATCTTCAAGAACTCCCTGACCACCCTGCCCATGGGCGGCGGCAAGGGCGGCTCCGACTTTGACGCCAAGGGCAAGTCCGACGGGGAGATTATGCGTTTCTGCCAGAGCTTTATGACCGAGCTCATCAAGCACATCGGCCCCGACACCGATGTGCCCGCCGGCGATATCGGCGTGGGCGGCCGTGAGATCGGATACATGTTCGGCCAGTATAAGCGTCTGAGCAACAGCTGGACCGGCG
>CAYSNK010000077.1:0-3854 GCA_964432375.1 uncultured Oscillospiraceae bacterium
GGGGGGATTCCCATGGATTTGACTCAGCTGCGCTACTTTCAGGCGGTGGCCCGGGCGGGCAACGTGACCCGGGCGGCCCGGGAGATGTATGTGACCCAGCCAAACCTGAGCAAGAGCATTTCCCGGCTGGAGGAGGAGCTTGGCGTCCCCCTGTTCGACCACCGGAAAGGGAAGATCGTCCTCAATGACTACGGCAGGGTGTTTCTGTCCAGCGTGGATATTGCCTTTTCCGAGCTGGCCTCCGGCGCCCAGACCATCCAGAGGATGTATGAAACCAATCAGCACATCCTCTCCCTGGCCTGCAACATCTCCGGGTATCTTCCCGACATCCTCCCTCAGTTTTCCGGGGCCTGCCCGGATGTGGGGATTCGCCAGTGGGAGTATTCCCCCCAGCAGATGGTGGAGCATCTGCTGGATCGGAGCATCACGCTGGCCATCTCCAACCAGCGGCTGGAGGATGAGATGATCCGGTTCCGGGAGATTGGCCGGAAGGTCTATGTGGCGGCTCTCCACCGGGAGCATCCCCTGGCAAAACAGGCCGATATTTCTCTGGCCGATCTGAAGGGTGAGACTTTTATCTGCGACAATTCCCGGCTGAACGTGGAGGATCTCCGCCGGGAATGTCAGAAGCAGGGCTTCGAGCCCCGGGTGGGCTATGAGATCCAGAGCTCTGAGCTCATCTACCGCCTGCTGGAGTCCAACCGGGGGGTGGCCATCATGCCCATTGTGCTGGGGTGCCAGATCATCCAAACCCATCCGAACTCGCCGGTGAAGCTGCTCTCCATCCGGGATGAGCTTCCGCCGGCGCTGCTGGGGGTGGCGTGGCATCGGAGCTTCAAGCAGACCCAGGCATCCCGGCAGTTCCTGGACTTTTTAAAGGCGCGCCTGGAGGCGGAGGATGAGCTGATCCGGAGCATGGGCTTTGACCCGGAGCATTTATAAGGAAGCTGTGAACAAGCGCGAAAACACACACTATATAATATAAAAACAGAGAGGAGTATTTTTATGTTTGAAGAATTTAAGGGCAAGGTTCTCTTTGTCACGGGAGCCGCCTCCGGCATGGGCCGGGCAGTGGCGATTCGCTTCGGCAGCCTGGGGTGCAAGGTGGCGGTGACCGCCCGCCGCCCCGCCGCCGGGGAGGAAACCGTTCAGATGGTCAGGGACGCCGGGGGAGAGGCCATCTTTGTCCCCTGCGATGTGGCGGAGGAGGCCAGCGTGAAGGCCGCCATCGACGCCACTGTCGCCGCCTTTGGCTCCCTGGACTTCGCGTTCAACAACGCGGGCTGCGGCGCCGACGGGGTCCATATCCCCTTCTGCCCCCTGACCGAGGTCACGGAGGGGGACTGGCGGAAGGTCATCGACACGAACCTGACCGGCGTGTTCCACTGCCTGAAATATGAGCTGATCCAGATGAACCGCCAGGGCCGGGGCGGGGCCATTGTCAACACCGCTTCCATCGGCGGCCTGAAAATGGTCCCAGGCTTCGGCGCCTATGGCCCCTCCAAGGCCGGCGTCATTGCCGTCACCCAGACTGCCGCCGTGGAAAACGCCCGGAACGGCATCCGGGTCAACGTGATCTGCCCCGGCCCCACGGACGGCACCAACCTGATGGCGGACAGCATTTCCTCCGGCAAGCAGGACACCGACTTCCTGATCTCCAATCGGATTCCCATGGGCAAGCTGGGCACCACCGGCGATGTGGCGGACGCGGTTTTGTTCCTCTGCTCCAGTCTGTCCGGCCATATCACCGGCTCCGCGCTGCCCGTCTGCGGCGGGATGCAGATGTGAGAGCGGGGGTGCGGCCATGAAAATGCGTCATGTCTCCGTCTTTCGCCTGAAGGATTCCGCCCGGAATCCGGAGACGATTGAGCTTCTGGCCCGGCTGCTGCGGGAGCTGCCCGGCCAGGTTCCCTCCATTGAGGAATGTGAGGTGGGGGTCAAGCCCTTCCCCATGCCCACGGAATCTCCCGATGGCCAGGTGCGGTTCTATGACCTCATCCAGATCATCACCTTCCGCTCTCAGGAGGACTGCATGGCATATCCCGCCTCCGCCGGGCATCGGGGCTTCCTGGAGGCGTCCAGCCGGTATATGGCCCAGGTCGTGGGGATTGACTATCCCGTGGAGTGATCGGAATCCGGGAAAATTGATTTTTTTGGAAAACAGGCTTGCAAAGCGGGCAAAGTTCCATTATAATGGAAACGGACAAAGGGGGTTTCATAGCGCGGAAACCCCCTTTTATTACTAATAGGGTTCCCGGATCGCCCATCCGCGTCGGAGGGGCGGAGTTTTCCCGCCGCCGCTTGCCGGTTGGATCAGGGCTTCCCTATCCGAAAAGGAGAGAGTGCAAATGGCAAAAAAGAACTGGCGAACACGGCTTTTGGCTGTGCTGCTGGCCATCTTCCTGACGGTTCCTAACGTCACTGTCCTGTCCGCCCTGGCTGCGGGAGAGGAATCTGACCCCGTCACCGAGGAGACTGTCCAGCCCGAAGAAAGCACCCAGCCCGAGGAATCCACTGCCCCGGAGGAAACGGAAACCCCGGAGGAATCCCCTGCTCCGGAGGAAACGGAAACCCCGGAGGAATCCGCCATCGGCGAGCTGAAGCTGGTCTATGGCGACGAAACCCTGGAGGATGAGGACGCCCTGGTCCTGCTGATTATGGGCGACGGCTTCACCGCAGAGGAGCAGGATGACTTCTATACGGCGGCCACCGGGACTGCCGAATACATGATGAGCCGTTCCCCCTATGACGAGTTCACCGATGTGTTCAAGATCTACGCGCTGGGCGTGGTTTCCAACGAGACCGGCGCCCAGGGTGAGGACGCGAAAACCCAGGATGAGGCAGAGGCAGACGTCCGGGACACCTATTTTGGCGCCACCTTCTGGACCTATGGGATGCAGCGCCTGGTGACCATCTCCTATGAGGGAGAGGAAAAGGGCAACGCCCTGCGGGAGGAATACCTCCCCCTGGCGGACTACAATGTGTACATTGTCAACTCCACCACCTACGGCGGCAGCGGCGGCGACTACTGCGTGGCCTCCCTGAACGACCAGTCCTACGACATGATGCTCCATGAGCTGGGCCATACGATTGCGAACCTGGCGGACGAGTATTACGCCGCCGGGTACGAGGAAGAGCTGGCCAACCTGACCCAGGAATCCGACCCCGAGGAAGTGAGCTGGGCCCGCTTTGTGGGCAAGAACGGCATCGGCGTCTATGACTGGGGCGGCATTGCCGGCACCGGCTGGTATATTCCCGCCCTCGACTGCAAGATGCAGTTCCTGAGCACGGAGGACGAAGAATACGAGTTCTGCGAGGTCTGCAAGGAGGAGCTGCGGAAGGCTTTCTGCGCCGACTCCAACGTGACCAAGCTGTTCTTCCAGACCTACGCGGATGAGTTCCTCGCGGGCGAAGCGGTGGACATGAGCCAGTATTTCATCCTGCGCCAGGGGGAGAGCGAGATCACCGGCGACCAGTTGGGTGACGCGCTGACCCTGACCTACTATGATGCGGACGGCAACGTGGTAGAGGGCATCCCCAGCGCGGCGGGCGATTATACCGTCACCGCCGAGTTCGCGGGGAACGAGGAATATGACCCCTGCTCCGTCACCGGCGAATACACCATCGAGGGCATTGTGATCTCCCTGTCCATCGCCTCCAAGAGTCAGGACGGCCAGCCCGCCGAGCTGACCTATGACGTGCAGTATGGCGAGGGCCTGTCCCCGGAGGATTACTATGTGGAAGTCTACTACTATGGCTATCAGTATTATTCCTCCTACGTCTGCGCGGAGTATGAATACTGCATGAGCGAGGACGGCAAGACCGGCGATGCGTATTACTATCTGACGGATTAT
>CAYSNK010000077.1:3954-7028 GCA_964432375.1 uncultured Oscillospiraceae bacterium
CCGGCGGCCCCACAGAGGCGGCCAACTACACGGTGTATATCGACGTTTATGACGTGAATGGTGACCCGTATGAGCCGGTCGCGGAAAAGACCATGGACTACAAGATCGCCTTCAACATCACGAAACTGGTGGACAACAACGACCCCGACCCCTATTACGGCTACTATGGCGCGGCGGACTACGGCAACAACAAGGCCGTCCTGATTTTCGGCGAGGGCTTTACGGCGGAGGAGCAGGACAAGTTTGACGACCTGGCCGCCCAGCTCACCGACTCCATCCTGGCCACCGAGCCTTTCAAGGAAACGCAGCTTTACTTCAACTTCACCGCGGTGAACACCATTTCCAATGAATCCGGCATCGGAACGGAGGCCAAGGACACCGCCTTCCGTCTGACCTACGATGAGGACGGCAAGCTGACCAGCAGCTATTACGGCACCCAGGTCGCCACCACGCTGGCGTACTACGAAGCGAACCCCTATTATGCCGCCTGCATCGTCATTGTGAACGACGAAAATCTGGCGGAGAGCACGCTTTACGGAAAATATCAGGACAATGTAACCTATCATTACTACAACGCCATCTTCATCACCCCCGATGAGGCGGGGATGGAGTATGCCGCTGCGGAGCTGCTCAACCACCTGACCTGGGACGATTATGGCTACCGGGCGGAGACCCAGGATGAGAAAGAGACCCAGCGCCTGGATCTGATTTACGCCCTGCACTATGACTACGCGCCCATCATTGTCAGCCGGGCTTACGACGAAACCTTTGTGGAAACCGGCGAGCCCGTTGACCTGGCCCCGTACTTCCAGGTGTATTACGAGGGCGAGCTGCTTCCCGATGTGGAGCTGGCCCTGACCTATTATGACGAGGCGGGCAACGAGCTGGACGGCGCGCCCTCCGAGGCCGGCAGCTATTCCGTTCTGGCGGAAACGGTGCCCTATGACCCCGATTACGAGTATGAGGACTATTGGACCTTCTATGGGCCGGAGGGGGTAGACCCCAATGCCGATGAGTCCATCTGGTTCGGCCTCTCCAGAGGGTACACCACCTTCACCATCAGCGAGGCCGAGGAAGAACCGTTTGATGACCTGTCCGAAAAGACGACGGGCAACGCCTGGTACTTCGACGCGGTCTATGAAGTCCGCAGACTGGGCCTGATGGTCGGCGTGGGTGACAACCGGTTCGAGCCCACCAGAGATATGACCCGTGCGGAAGCGGCGGTTATCGTGGTCAAGCTGGCCGGCATCGACCCCAATGAATATACCGGGACGCCCACCGTCTTTACCGACGTCCCCGCAAATCACTGGGGCATCGACTACATTGTGGCGGCTAACGAGAACGGCCTGGTCAGCGGCAGAGGGGACGGAACCTTCGATCCCGATGCCAAGATCACCCGGGAGGAGTTCACCACCATGCTGGTAAAAGCAGTGGGCATTGACGCCGACGAGTACGCGGATGCGGAGCTCGTATTCCCCGATGTCCCTGCGGACAGCTGGGCGGCCAAGCACATTGCGGCGGCTTATGAAAACGGCCTGGTCGCGGGCTGCGATGATGGCACCTTTGCCTTCGGCAGAAACATCATGCGCTGCGAGGTGGCCGTCATGCTGAACTCCGCCTATAAGCTGAACCTGATCTGAGGAACCTCTGATTTCCCGAAAGCGGGGGCCGCGCAAACGGCCCCCGCCCATCGGGTGCGATTCCATTCATGCCGAACCCCCGGTTTGCGCCTACGCAAACCGGGGGTTTTGTTCCTGCCGATCTCAGATTCCTTTATATTTCCGCCGGGTGGCCATGCCGCCCCGGATATGCCGCTGGGCCTTATTCTCGTCCAGAACCGCCTTGGCCTGATGATACAGGGCGCGGTTGATGCCGGGCAGCCGCTCGCTGATGTCCTTATGCACGGTGCTTTTGCTGACGCCGAACTGCTTGGCGGCGGCCCGGACAGTGGCTTTCTGCTCGATGATGTACTGGGCCAGCTTGCAGGCTCGCTCCTCAATCGTTTCTTTCACTGGCAGCACTCCTCACAATGTTCTGGCACCAGTCTATGCGCCCCCGGAGAAAATTATGAAAGGCCGCCGCCGGGGAAGAACAGGCTTGATTTTGCATAGGAAGTGGGCTATAATGGAGCATATTGAAAATCGGTTGGTATGACCTTTTCCGGCCTTTTCCGGAGGGAACAGGCCCGGGCCGAAAAGCCGGAGGGAGAACAGACGTAAATGAAGCGGATCGCGATTTTTTCATACGACCTGAGCGTTGGCGGAATCCAGAAATCCCTGGTGAATCTCCTGAGAAATATTGATTACAGCCGGTTTGACGTACACCTCTACCTGTTTCAGGAGGCGTCGTTCTGGGATGTGGCCTTTCCGGAGCAGCTCCGCCTCAAATATCTGAAGCCCCTGCCCTTCTGGTATTCCTTTGTCCCCTTTGAGTGGGCAAAGCGGGCGGCAAAATACGATTTTTCCGGCGTCCCGGAATACGATGTGGCCATTGACTTCAACTCCTATCAGACCTGCTGCGCGGTGGCGGCGGTGACCGTTCCCGCCAAGTATCGGGTGTCCTGGATTCACAACGATGTGGAGCTGAAGCTGGAAAACGAATGGAAATATCGGGTGCTGTGGAACTGCTTCAAAGGGAAGTTCTCCTATTTTGATGAATTTGTGGGGGTGTCCAAGAGCCTGATCGAACCCTTTCAGAGGATGTCCGGCAGGACGGATAAGAAATACTCCGCGATCCCCAACTATATTGACGTGACCGAGATCCGCCGGAAGATGGAGGAGGAGCCGGAGGGCCTCTCCCTGGACGAAGCCTGCCTGAACTGTGTGGCGGTGGGGCATCTGAACCACCAAAAAGCCTACGATATTATGTTTGATGTGTTCGCCAAGGCGTGCCGCCAGCGGGATGATCTGCGGCTTTATGTGATCGGAGACGGGCCGGAGCGCCGCAATCTGGAGCGGCTGCTGGGGAGCCTGGGGCTGAGGGACAAGGTATTCCTGCTGGGCTATCAGACCAACCCCTTTTGCTATATGAAGAAGATGGACGCCTTCCTCTCCACCTCCCGATATGAGGGCCAG
>CAYSNK010000078.1:0-7014 GCA_964432375.1 uncultured Oscillospiraceae bacterium
CAAATCACTCTCGCCGATTGATATAGAGGTTCCTTAAATCCCGGCTCCGCTCCGGCCAAACTGCAGCTCCTTCAAATCATAGGGAGTGGTCTGATACACATAGAAGTTCAGCCAGTTGGAAAAGATCAGCTGGCCGGTAGAGCGCCAGGTAACGATCGGCGCCCGGGTGGGATCGTCATCCGGGAAGTAGTTGACGGGCAATTTGACATCAAGGCCCTTCTTGACATCCCGCCAATATTCGTTGGCAAGGGTGTCGGCGTCATATTCGGGATGGCCAAACATGAAGAAGTGGCGGTTATCCTGGCTCTTAATCATGAAAGGGCCGGCTTCCTTCGAGGCGGCCATCAGCTCCAGCTCCGGATGGGAAAAGAGGTCATCGGTGCGAATGCCGATGTAGCGGGAATGGGGCGCATAAAACACATCATCCATGCCCCGGAAGAGCGGGGATTTCTGTTTGGTGATAATATGGGGAAAAACGCCGAAGATCTTCTCGCTGAAGATGCGCTTCTGAATGCCATAATGGTAATACAGGCCGGCACAAGCGCCCCAACAGCTGTGGAGCGTGGCGTGTACATGGGTCTTGGACCACTCCATAATTTCACAAAGCTCGTCCCAATAGGCAACCTCTTCAAAGGGAACAAAGTCCAACGGAGCGCCGGTGATGATCAGTCCGTCATAATATTCATCCTTAATCTGGTCAAACGTGCGGTAAAAGGTTTCAAGGTGGTTGCTGTCAGTATGGGTAGGTGTATAGCTGGCAGTTTGCAGGAGTTCCACTTGAATCTGCAAAGGGGTATTGGAGAGTTTCCGCATAAACTGCGTCTCAGTGACAATTTTGGTGGGCATCAGATTGAGAATGAGCACGCGCAGGGGGCGGATATGCTGGCTGAGCGCACGGTTCTCGGTCATGACAAAGATATTTTCGTGCTCCAATGTGGCCCGGGCGGGCAGATCTTCCGGAATTTTGATGGGCATTTTGATCACTCCTCTGAGATTCCTATCAGTTCATAATTATTTTAATCATAGCACAGGTGTTGTCTTTGTTCAAGTGATAATTTCAAAACGAACGTCCACTGTGGGCGGACAGCATGGGCAAAACGCAAAAAGCAAACGGATGAACCGAGCAGGAGAGACGCCCCCGGAAGAGAATATGCGGCAGGCAAAGATCCGCGGACCGCCGCAAGCGGCGGCCCCCGGCCTCTCAGTTACTCTCCTGCCAGCCCTTGCAGACGTCTACCCAGCCCCGGGCTCCGGACCACTTTTCCAGTTCCGGCAGAGTCATGCGGATGGCGGAGCTGCCGCTGCCCGCAGCGGGATACACCACCTCAAACCGCTTCAAGGACTCGTCCAGATAGACCTCCACCCCATCCTTGACGCAGAAGGGGCAGACGCCGCCGGGGGCGTGGCCCACCCGGGCCTCCACCTCCGGCCCGGGGATCATCCGGGCCTTGCCGCCAAAGCGTTCCTTATATTTGCGGTTGTCCACCTTGGCGTCCCCCGCCGCCACAATGAGCAGAGTGCGCTCCTCCAGGAAGAAGGACAGCGTTTTTGCGATATGGGCCGGCTGGCAGCCCAGGGCATGGGCCGCCAGTTCCACGGTTGCGCTGGACTCTGCCAGCTCGTAAAGCCGATCTTCCATCTCTGTGCCTTTAAAATAAGCCTTTACCAGTTCGATTGCCATGGTTCTCTCCTCCGTCAATTCACTCTTAAACTTTCTGCAAGCTGCGGTTCCGGGGTGACATAGGCGGTGGAATAGGTTTCATAGACCACCATGCCCGGCCGGGCGCCGCTGGGCTTTTTTACATATTTCACCGGGGTATAGTCCACCGGCACGTTCCTGCCATCCCGGGCCTGGGAGTAGTAGGCGGCTAGCTGCGCCGCCTCGGTCAGGGATTGACGGTCCGGGGCCTTCCCCTCAGTCCACAGGATCACATGGGAGCCGTGAATTTTCTGGGTGTGCAGCCAGATGTCGCTCTTATAGGCCATTTTGCAGGTCAGCTGATCGTTCTGGGTGTTGTTTCTGCCCACGGAGATCCGCATCCCCGTGGTGGAGCGGAACTCCATGGGCTTGCCCGCTGTCCGTCTGGGCTGCTTTTTGCCCTTGGGCATCGGTTTCCGCCGGAGATAGCCGGATTCCTCCAGTTCGGCCCGGATCTCGTTCAGATCCCGCTCCCCCTCCGCCTGCTCCAGGGATTGCAGCACGGATTCCAGATAGTCCAGCTCCCGCTCGCCCCCGGCGATCTGCTCCGTCAGGACGCGCTCCGCGTTCTTGGCCTTGTTATAGCCCTTATAATACTTGGCTGCGTTCTGCTGAGGGGTCAGCAGCGGGTCCAGCGGAATCCGGATGACGGAACCCTCCGGGTCATAATAGTTTTCCGCCTCCAACGCGTTCATCCCCCGGGACATCCGGTACAGGTTGGAGGTGATGATCTCCCCCATCCGGCGGAGCTCTTCCCGGTTTTGGGTGGCCTCCAGCTCCTTCCGCTGGTTATTCAGCTTGCGGGCGGTGCGGTTCCGGGCATTGGTCAGGGTTTTGATCATATCCTGGCCCAGCTGACGCACCCGCTCGCCGGTCTCCCGGCGGGCATAGAACTGATCCAGCAAGGTGGAAAAGGAGTCCACAGGGGTCACATCCATGGCGCTGCCGTACTGCTCGATGGGGCGATAGGTGAAATCCCTGGGGATGCCGTTCTCGGAAATCAGCCAGGGCCGAAATTCCTCCCTCCGGATTTGATCGAACTCCCCTTGCAGGAACAGGGAAAGCCGCTCCCGGCAGTTTTCCCCCAGCTGGTGCAGGCGGACATCCACGCTGCCGCCCACCTGATAGGCCAGCTCCCGGCAAATCAGGGGGGAAAGGCCGTTGAAGGTGTCCAGCAGCCAGCCGGACAGCTCCGCCTCCCGGGGCATGGCCGCGACCAGGGCCCGCAGCTCCTCCCCGCTCACCTCCAGCGGGCTGCGCTTCTCCTGGGCGGGAGGCAGATGGTAAAACAATCCCGGCAGCACCTGCCGCCGGGCGGACATTTCAGCGTCCACCCGCCGCAGGCAGTCCAGGATTCTTCCCTCGTCCCCCAGCAGGATCAGGTTGGCGCGGCGGTTCATGGCCTCCAGGATCAGATGGCGTTCCACCCGGACCCCCAGCTCGTCCATCGCCTCCAGCTTCATATCCACGACCCGCTCCATCGGGGGCTGGGTCAGCGAGAGCACCCGGGCATTGGTCAAATGCTTTCGCAGCAGCATACAGAACATGGGCGGCACCGCCGGGTTCTCCCGGTTCCGCGTGGTGAGCTGGATTCTGGGATGGGAGGGATTGGCGGATAGCAGCAGCTTACCCGTTCCTCGGTTCCCCCGGATGGCCAGCACCACCTCGTCCCGGGCCGGCTGATAGATTTTGTCGATCCTGCCGCCCACCACAGCCTCCCGCAGTTCAGCGGTCACAGCCATCAGGCATACAGCGTCAAAGGGCATCCGTTCTCCCCTCCTCCTCGTCTACGATCACCGAAAAGAGCTGGTTCAGCCGCTCTTTCCTGCCGTTCAGATACAGATAGCCAAACAGCGCCTCCAGCGCCGTTGCCTGGGCGTATTCCCCCCGGGTGGCGTGCTTGGGGATCATACCCGGATGGGCGTTCCGCCCCCGGTGAAACACGCCCGCCTCCTCCTCGCTGAGCAGGGGGAGTATTTTCCCCGCCGCCCTTGCCTGGGCCGGGGCACAGACATAGGACACCGTTTCCCGGTGCAGATTCCCGGCGGTGGCCTTGCCCCGGACGCACAGCCAGCCCCGCACCATCACCTCATAGACGGAATCCCCCAGATGGGCCAATCCCAGGCTGCTGATGGCGCGGATCTCGTCCGGGGGCATTTGAATGGTAAAATAATCCTGCATTTCAGATCTCCTCATTCGGCAAACTCATTTTATTATACACGAATGACAGCTTAATTGGAAGCGCAAAATCCGCCCGTGCGGAAAACCGGGGGCCGCCTTGTCAGAAGGCAGCCCCCTTTGCCCGGTTCCGATGCCCTCACCGGCCGGAATAAACCTTGCCCACATAGGCGAAGAACAGATCATCGTCCGCCACCACGGAGCGGATTTCCTCATAGAGATCCGCGCTGGCCTCCCGCATCTGCTGCCGCAGCTCTTCGGAGATGGAAACCACCTGGCAGCCATAGTCCTCAATGACGGCAATGCGGTCATCAGAACGGGCGACTGCCTGTTCGCGGGCATATTCCTTGGCAGCTTCAGCCGCCTCATCAATGACGGCCCTCTGATCCTCCGGCAGATTCTCGTAAAATTCCGTATTGGTAATCAGGGACAGCAGGTGAGGCAGGTGGTTTGTCTCCACCACATAGTCCTGTACCTCATAGAAGCCGTTGGAGACAATGACCTCGTAAGGATTTTCCTGGGCGTCAACTGTATGCTGCTCCAGGCCCACAAACAGCTCAGAGAAGGCCATGGGGGTGGGATTTGCGCCGATGGCGCTCCAAAAGGCCATGTGGTAGGAGTTTTCCATGGTGCGAATCTTGATGCCGGAGAAATCACTCAGGGTGTTGATGGCCTTATTGGAGGACATCACGCGGAAATTCTGATCCGCCATGCCCAGCAGCCGAAAGCCGCCCTCCGCATAGATTTCGTTGATCTTCTCCATGAACGCCTCATCGTCCAGAACCTCATGGAGCTCCTCCAGGGTGCTGAAGATGCAGGGGGCGTCGAACAAGCACAGGCGGGGCATATAACTGACCTGGGGGGCGGTGTTCTGCACGACAAAGGGAATATCGCCGCACTGACAGGATTCGATCAGCTCCGTGTCGCCGCCCAGAGAGGAGTTATGGTAAACCTGGATCTTCAGCTCTCCGCCGGAAAGCTCCTCCACCATTTCGGCAAACTTCTCGGCATACAGGCCGGTAACGGTGTCGGCAGGGCTGGCAGTTGCCAGAACCCAGGCGTAGGTCTGGCCGGACTCCGCGTCGCAGCCGGACAGGGTAACAGCGGAGGCCAGCAGGAGCGCGGAGGCCAGCACACCGGATATGAGTTTCTTCCAAATCTTCATGGCGCGTCAACCTCCTACCAAACACAGGCTGATCTGAGGCACAAAGGTGACCAGAAGCAGCACACACAGGAACAGCAGAATCATGGGGAATGCCTTTTTCGCGATGGCCATCACGGGAACATCGCTGAGAGAGGATGCGACAAAGAGGTTGACGCCGATTGGCGGCGTGACAAAGCCGATTGCCAGGTTTACCACCATAATCATACCCAGTTGAATGGGGTCTACCCCAAAGGTCTCGGCCACAGGCAGCAGAATGGGGGTGAGGATCATAATGGCGGGAGAGGTATCCAGCACCATGCCCACAAACAGCAGGATGATATTGATGACAATGAGAATAACCACCTTGTTGGAGAAGTCATTCGCGATCCAGGCGGAAACCGCCTGGGGAACCTGCATCAGGGTCAGAATCCGGGAGAACGCCACAGAGGAAGCCAGGATAAAGAGGATAGGGCCATAGGTGCGGGTGGCCTCCACGAAAATCCCCCACAATTCCCTGAATTTCAGGGTGCGATAGACAAACAGGCTGATCACCAGGGAATACAGCACAGCGATGCAGGCGGCCTCCGTGGGGGAGGTGATGCCGGAATAGATGCAGCCCAGGATAATCACAGGGGTCAGCAGGGCCCAGAAGGAGGACAGGAATACCTTTAAAAACCCCTTGCTGTGGAGCTCATCCACGACCCTGTGGATCGCCTCCTTATCCTCGCCGTGGCGCTTGCAGTAAAAGATGGAGTAGCCGATCAGGACAGCCGCAATCAGCAGGCCCGGAACAATGCCGGCCAGGAACAGCTTGGAAACCGAGGCGCCGGAAGCCTGGGCGTATAGAATGAACGGGATGGAGGGCGGGATGATAACGCCAAGGCCGCCGGCCACAGCCACCAGCGACACGCTGAACCGCTTGTCGTAGCCCATCTCCAGCATGACCGGAATGGTCATGGAGCCGACGGCGGCTACGGTGGCAGGCGCGGAGCCGGAGATGGCGCCGAAGAACAGGCAGGTAATGACCGCGGCGCAGGGAATCCCGGCGGTCTTATTGCCGATGAAGTAGGCAAACACGTCGAACAGCTTTTTGGAAACGCCGCCCCGGGTCATAATCATGCCGGACAGCACGAACAGAGGGATGGCCAGCAGCGTGGTCTGATTGACGCCCCCCAGCATGGAGCGGAGGATGAAAACGCCGGACACGGTAAAGGAGGAGGACATCAGGCTGGGCAGCAGACTGCCGATGGCAACCGCCAGACCCACGGGAACCGCCAGGCAGAGCAGAACCACAAAAATAATCAGGATGAATACCGTCACTGCCCATCGCCCCCTTCCTCGCGGTTCAGCTCCTCCCGGAGCTCGGCCTTCAACTGTTCCTTCAGGCTTTGGTACATCCCGCGCCAGGAAGCCTTAAATTCCCGCACCCACGCCTGGGCCACGCGGATCGCCAGCAGGACAAAGCCCACCAGCGGCGCGGACTGGATGTAGTACATGGGCAGCTTCAAAGCGGAGCTGGTTGCGCCGCTGGCCACCGCCTGCTGCACATAGGTGACGCAGAAGGGGAGCATGGCGATGCAAAAGACAAAGACAATGGTGTGCCGGATCATCTTGATCCAGGGAATGGCCTTTTCCGGAAGCATATTCTGGAATTGGTCAATTTTGATGGAGATGCGCTTTTTGACGCAGTAGCTGACCGACAGGAAGGCGGACCAGACCAGCAGGTATTTGGCAAGTTCGTCCGTCCAGGTCAGGGAACTGTTAAAGACGCGCCGGGAAATGACCTGCGCGGACATACTGATGACAATTCCAATCAGGAGGAGGGTCATCAGGATCTCTTCCAGCTTGTCATCCACGAATCGAAGTGCTTTCATAGGATTCCTTCTCTTTCTCTTGAATTTATCACGTCAAAGTTTTAAAGTGATATTAGTATTCTACCAGATAAGGTCGGAAAGTACAAGCTGTTTTTTGCCCTGGGGCAGAAATATCGCCC